>JAHJDO010000091.1 GCA_018812485.1 bacterium
CATGGAAACTCAATGTGATCCAATACTCGAAATTGAGAAACCCATAATCAGAAAATGCATCGCTTAACTTAACACGTATGCCCCCAAACCCCCAATTCTTGGGGGCTTTTTAGGTGTGCACTTTTAAAACTTAAATCGCTTAAAAACTGTGCACTTTTAAATTTTATCTGACAACGCAAATTACCTAATTGACTATGGATATATCTTATGATAGCCTTGACGAATAAACACAGGACATATTGTTAGTGCAAAATAAGAGTTTAAATTTAATCATTTTCCAAGTTATTATATTTCTATTTTCCCCAAGAAATGTTTTTGCAATTAGCAAAATTGAACGAATGCTAAAGGACCATCCTGTTAAATTTAGTTTCATAATCTTTGGCGTTTGTGGAGTTTTTGTAGGTGTCTTGTTACTACTGAGTTATTATAAAGAAATTTTCAGGATAATCGAATCTCTTATAACAAGCAAAACGAAAACACCAAAAAGATCTAAAATTCCGGAAGGCAAGATTGGAGATATATCCCTGCCAAATGCAAGATTGATCGTTGAAGAAGCAGAGGGAAAAGTCAAAGAATTTCTTATAACCTCAAGAAAGGAATTCTGGATCGGCAGAGATGAGGATAACCAATTAATTCTGGATGAAGTAACTGTATCAAGAAGACATTCAAAGATCAGGCCACAGATAGATGGATATGCAATATATGACTTAAACTCCAGAGGCGGTACATTCATAAATGGAAAGTCTGTTCAATCCCAGATATTAAAAACAGGTGATGAAATAGGAATTGCAAATATAAATGCAAATATTATCTTTAGAAAACAAGGTGAAGAAATAGTTAGGATAGACACTAAAGAAAGAGAGAAAGCATATACTGGTGCTGATCACAGAAAGTACCCTCGTCTGGATATGAAAGTAGCTGTCAATTACCTTGCATATTCTCCAACAGGCATGAAGGATGCCCAAACTTATACAAAAAATATAGGTGGTGGTGGGGTTTGTATAAAGACAGCTGACTGTATAACAAGAAGTACAATCCTGGAGCTGGAAATAAAGATTCCTGGTTATGGCTCTCAAATTGATGCCCTTGCACGTGTCATATACTCAAAAAAAAGAAGAATGGATAATGATTTTGATACAGGTGTCCTCTTTACTGATATTTTTGATGAAGAAAGAGAATATATTATTGATTACACAAACAGTAAAATAACCAGATAGTACCGGGAGCGAGATTTGAACTCGCACAGGATTTCTCCCACTAGCCCCTCAAGCTAGCGTGTCTGCCAATTTCACCATCCCGGCAGGAACTTCTCGAATTTTTCTACATAATAGCAAATTTCGATTTGATGTCAAAAAGAATTCAGGTAATTCATGATTAAGGTTAATGAAATTTTTAAAAGCATTCAGGGCGAGGGAAGCTTTGCTGGTAAACTGTGCAGTTTCGTAAGACTTACAGGCTGTAATCTCAGATGCAGTTACTGTGACACAAAGTATGCTTACAAAAAAGGGAGCGATTTATCCATAGAAGAAATAATCCAAAAAGTCAAGACATTGCGGTCAAATCTGGTAGAAATTACAGGAGGAGAGCCTCTTCTGCAAAAACAAACCATTGAACTGATTGCCGCTTTAATTAAGCAAAAATATATTGTTTTAATTGAAACAAATGGGAGTATCAGCATTAAAAATATAAATCAACACGCAATAATAATACTTGATTTGAAATGCCCGGGAAGCAAAATGAGCGCCAATATGCTGTGGAAAAATATTGAGTATTTAAGGAAAAAGGATGAGGTTAAGTTTGTAATAGGCGATAGAAAGGATTATGATTGGGCAAAGGACATAGTGACAAAATGCAACCTTGCTCAACGAGTAAACCATGTTCATTTCTCACCTGTTTATGGTAAACTGGTTCCCAAAGAACTCGCTAAATGGATTTGCTGTGATAATCTGGACGTTAGGATGCAGATTCAGATTCATAAATATATATGGGGGCCAGATACGAGAGGTGTTTAGATGAAAAAGGCTATAGTTCTCAGTAGCGGAGGGATTGATTCAACAACTTCAATGGCTATTGCTAAAGCAGAAAACTACGAGTTGTACTCATTAACTCTTGATTATGGACAGCGTCACAAGATTGAGATTAAAAGCGCGAAAAAAGTTGCTAGTTCTTTTTATGTTAAGGAACACAAAATTATAGTGGTAGATCTAACCAAAATTGGAGACTCTGCACTAACAGCTAATATAGATATCCCAACAGATAGCAGACCAATGGAAATACCTGTTACGTATGTTCCAGCGAGAAATACTATATTCCTTTCTATTGCATTGGCCTGGGCAGAGGTTGTTGGAGCAAACGATATATTTATCGGAGCAAACGCAGTCGACTATAGTGGCTATCCGGATTGCAGGCCTGAGTATTTAAAAGCATTTGAAAACCTAGCAAATCTCGGGACTAAAGCCGGTATTAAAGGAAAGCAAATAAAGATTCATGCGCCTTTACTCAGAATGTCTAAAGCAGAAATTATAAAAAAAGGCGTTGAATTAGGAATTGATTATTCCATAACATGGAGCTGTTATAATCCACGTACTGGCAGTAAAGCGTGCGGAAAATGCGACAGCTGTAAATTTAGATTAAAGGGATTCAGGGAGACTGGTTATGAAGATCCTATACAATATTCCACATAGGAGGAAGCAAAATGCCTAAAGAACGCATAGATAATTTAACAATACTTGGTAAAAGCAAAATTAAATATCCTGCTTCTCCTGATAAAGCCAAACTGGAAACATTTGAAAACAAATATTCCAACAGAAATTATTGGATTAGCTTTGACTGTCCTGAGTTTACATCAATATGTCCTGTTACCAGCCAGCCGGATTTTGGCATAATAACAATCCGTTATATGCCCGATAAAAAGTGCATAGAAAGTAAGTCTTTGAAACTATATTTATTCTCTTTTAGAAACTTTGCTGCATTTCACGAAGAGGCCGTTAACAGAATCCTTGATGATATTATAAAGGCATGTAATCCAAAAAAAGCCTTAGTTACTGGAGAATTCTGTCCTCGTGGAGGAATAAGCATCAATGTAGAAGCAAGCTACCCTGAAGAATCAAGCGACTAGATAATGTATGATGTTGTGTGTTAAAATGGATACAAGGTTACGAAATGAGAGAAAATAGAATATGCAAGATTTGATGACAATTAAAGATGCAAGCATATGGGCATCCAAACATATAAGCAAGGATGTTACTCCATCAAATATATCTTATCTAATTCAATACGGCAGAATTTCTAAAAATGGAGATAATGGAAGTGCTTTTGTTAATAGGTATGATTTAGAAAAATATTACAATTCACATCTTGGAACCAAAGAAGATAGATGGAAAAAACAACTTGGAGATGATTTAAATTGGAATTTATCTTTTTCTGAATACAAAGAGTCAGAAACAACTAAACATGTTCATAGACTGCATCCATACAAAGGTAAATTCATTCCACAACTGGTGGAATATTTTTTAGATCAGCATACAGATAAATTTAAAAACGAAGTTTTTTTTAATCCGATTGATATTATTTTAGATCCTTTTTGCGGTAGTGGAACAACTCTTGTCCAAGCAAATGAATTAGGTTTAAATTCTGTTGGAATCGATATTTCCGCTTTTAACGCCTTTATAAGCAATGTCAAAGTTGGAAAATACGATATTGATGATATTAGAAATACAGCAAATGAAATCACACAAAATCTTAAGATATTTTTACAAGAGAAAAATAATGTTAAATTTGAAGACGAATTATTGAGTGAACTTAGAATATTTAATAATAAATTTTTCCCGTCCCCTGAATTTAAGCACAAGGTAAGGCAAAAAGCGATTGACGAAAAATTTTATGGAAAGCAAAAATCTGAGAAATTTTCAGAAATCTACTATAAGCTTATTGGAAAATATAATATTTCACTTAAGCAGAGGCGTAATGATTTGTTTCTTGATAAATGGTTTTTAAAGGTTGTGAGAGATGAAATCAATTTTGTTTTTCAACAAATAAAGCCAATTAAAAACCTAGAAACAAAGAAGCTTCTTGCTCTTGTTTTAAGTCGCACAATTCGATCCTGCAGAGCAACCACGCATTCAGATTTAGGTACTTTAAAAGAACCCGTGACGTCCACCTATTATTGCAAAAAACATGGAAAGATATGCAAACCATTATTTTCTATTTTAAGTTGGTGGCAAAGTTACGTTCAAGATACTATCAAAAGAATTAATCAATTTGACAAACTACGTACTAAAACTTTTCAAAACTGTTTAACAGGAGACAGTAGAACAATAAATGTTTTTGATGAATTAGAAAAAAAATATCCTGCATTTGGAAAATTAGCTAAAGAAAACAAAATAGCTGGAATATTTTCCAGTCCTCCCTATGTAGGGTTAATAGATTATCATGAACAACATGCGTATTCGTACGATTTATTTGGGTTTGAAAGAAAAGATGAATTAGAAATAGGTCCTTTATGCAAAGGACAAGGGTTAGAAGCGCGAAAATCTTATATCAAAGGTATTTCTGATGTTTTGAATAACTGTAAGCAATTTTTGAAACAAGGTTATGATGTGTTTTTGGTAGCAAATGATAAGTATGGTCTTTATTCACAAATTGCTGAACTATCTAACATGAAAATTGTAAATGAGTATAAAAGACCTGTTTTGAATCGTGTCGAAAAAGATAGGTCTGCTTATGCTGAAATAATATTTCATATGAAGGAAAAGTAAAATGGCATTATCAAACAATCAAAAGCAAAGAATAGAAGAACTATTATCAAAGAAGATAGAAAATAAATTAAAATCTTATGGCAGAGAAACTACATCAATGCCATTTTTAGCCAGACTTATTCAAGATAATGAAAAAATTGCAGCATACTCATTTATACACTCTATGGCTACAACGCTTGGTATGAGCATTTATGAAGAAGTTTCAGTTATAATTGCGTCTGAAACATCAGAGGAAGTTTTTAGAAATTATGGAGTTGGAGGAGCTATCTCAAAAGAACAAAAAACAGTTATTGCCAATATCATTGCAAAACTTAGAAATGGCGACAGAAAAGCAAAAATAGAAGAAGAAATAAAGGAAGTTTTAAAAGCAGCAGCAATAAACGGCGAGTTTCAAAAATCAGGAAACATTGCAGATTTCTATATGAAACGCAACGGACAAGAATACTATTTTGAGATCAAAACAGTAAAGCCAAATATTGATGTGTTTGAAAAAAGCAAAACAAAATTATTAGAATGGGTTGCCAGAAAAAGAATGCCTATCAAGGTATACCTTGCATTTCCTTATAATCCATATCATCCAAAACCATATCATCGTTTTACAGAAGTTGGAATGATGGATTCACAAAATGATTTTTTAGTTGGCGATGAATATTGGGATTTTATTGGTGGGAAAGACACCTTTCCTGAATTATTAAAAACATTTGATATAGTAGGAAAGAATTTCAAGGAACAATTGAATAAGAAATTCAAACAAATAGCAAAAGAAAAGTTGGATTCCTATTAAGAATACACATAACGTATCTGTCGAAAAAGCACTTAAAAGATGTTCTGCCAGAATTGCAATTCTATAATGTGATGAAAAAGACAATCGCGTTAGTTTTGCTTATTTTATTTTGCTGTATAACGTCAATAGAAGCAAGAACCTTTAAGGTTGCAAGTTATAACGTTGAAAACCTTTTCGACCTTAATAAGGACGGGACCGAATACACCGAGTATATTCCGAACACCGGCTATGGCTGGACAAAAGATATCGTCGACATTAAAATCACAAATATCGCAGAAGTAATAAAGGATTTGAGAGCTGATGTTATCACATTACAGGAGGTCGAATCTAAAAAATCTCTTATCCTTTTACGTAATAGACTGAAAGACTTCGGGTTGGATTATCCTTATTTTGAGATTGCAAATTCCAAGAGCACGACCGTGAAATGCGCTGTTCTATCCAAGTTTCCAATTATAGAGAAAGAAGAAATACAGATTGATAATAAATTTGCCAGAAATATTTTTAAAGTAACTCTTAATATTGATGGGAGTAGTCTCATCCTGTTTATTAATCACTGGAAATCGAAACGAGGTCCTGAAAGCTTGAGGATAGATTATGCTAAAAAGCTCAAGGAAGATATTGACGGACTAAAAGATAATGTTGACTTCATACTGATAGGTGATTTTAATTCAAACTATAACGAATACAAAACCTTCAGAGATTCCAGCAGGCTGAACGACACTGCAGGCATTACAGGAATCAATCATATTCTCAGGACTATCAAAGATTCTGAAATGGTAAATGAACAGATTTTAGCAACACAGACCTTTAATGAGCATCTGTATAATTTATGGCTTGAAATTAAAAAAACTAGACGTTGGTCTTACAATTTTTTCGGAGAGAAGGGCGGTCCTGATAATATTATCATATCCAAAGGACTTTATGATGATAAAGGAATTTCCTATAGCGATAATTCGTTTGACAAATTCGATCCTGACTATCTGTTCAAGGGAAACGCCATCTACCGCTGGCAAAGGGCAAAAAGTGGCAGGGGTAAGCATCTGGGTGAAGGATACTCGGATCACTTACCGATTTTTGCGTATTTTTCCACTGAACCTTTTCGTTTTAAAAAGCATGACACCTTTCCAGATGATATCGCTCCTTTAAAGTTGCAAAAAAGGGCTATCTCTGACCTTTACACTTCAAAAATTGGAAATGTCAACTACCGTCTTGAACATTGCATCGTTATCTATAAGTATGGGAATGATGTTGTCATCAAACAAAAAAATGGCCGAGCAATCTTTATATACAAAGCAGGGAATAACCTGGAGCATGGTAGTATTTATAATCTTACTGTAAAAATGCTGTATGACTATCATGGGCTTCGTGAAATCACAGAGGTTGGTGATATTAAAGAAATTGGGAAAGCAGCTGATTTTGCTCCTCATTTGTTGAGTGATCCTTTGGCTGATTTCTCTGAACCGGGTCTTCAAAGCGAAGTCATATCAGAAGCTGAAGGTATTTATAAACGAGGATATTTTTATTATGGCAATAACAGGAAAATTAAATTGTACTTCAGGGATGAAAAGTTAAGGCCGAAAAACAATTCAAAAATTGTACTGAAATATGTAAAAATAGGATGCTATAAACACCCTCAAATTGTCATAGAAAAAAAGGCGCAAATTAAGTGAATAGAAAACAAGCTAAGAAAGCGAGATTGCTTCAATGACAGCGTGTCACATAATATCTTTTGGATTCTCTAGATGCTCCTTAACCTTTTGCAGGAATTTTGCTCCAAGCACGCCGTCTATGCACCTATGATCAAAGGAAGCTGTGACCTGCATCATTGACCGAATGCCAATATTCCCATCAATAATAACTGGTTTTTGTTTTATTCTGCCAACAGCTAAAATCGCACTCTGAGGCGGATTTATGATTGCTGAAAAATTGTCTATTTCAAACATTCCCAGATTACTGATTGTGAATGTTCCTCCTTCATAATCGGATGGCAGGAGTTTTCCTCCTCTTGCTTTTTTTACAAGCTCGTCACGCTTCTTAGAAATATCGGATATTGCCAGCTTATTTGCGTTTCGTATAACAGGAACAACCAGACCATCATCCACAGCTACCGCAAGTCCAATATTTATATCTCCAACAATCTCAATTGAGTCACCCTTAAAAGAAGAATTTATTTCTGGATTTTCAGATATTGCAAGAGCTGAAGCTTTTATAATAATATCATTAAACGCAGGCTTTGGTGATTTTTCGGCTCTGGCTTTTACGCATTCCGTCATATCTATCTCTGTTGAAAGATAAAAGTGAGGAATCGTCTGCTTACTTTCCTGGAGTCTTTTCGCAATAACCTTTCTTATCCCGCTTAATGGGATTGTCTTTGCAGTAATTTTTTCTGCCCCTCCAAAAGCAAGTATGTCTTCTTTGACAATCCTTCCATCAGGTCCGGTTCCGTTAACCTTTGTTACATCAATCCCTTTTTCTTTTGCCAGTCTTTTTGCTAATGGAGAAATCTTTATTCTGACTTCTTCTATGATGGATTTATCCTGAACTTCTTGAACAGGTTCCTCAACAAATGCCTCTTCCTCTTTTTTTTCTTCTTGTAATTGTTCCCGTGGTTTCTCAGGAATCTCCTCATCCATACTACCAGCAATGTATCCAATAACTGTTAGAACTGGCACAATATCTCCCTCTTTGTGAACAATCTTTCTAAGCACTCCATTCGCAAATGATTCTACTTCAAGAGTTGCTTTATCAGTTGTAATCTCAAGAAGCACATCTCCTTTTTCTACTTTGTCTCCTTCCTTTTTAAGCCATTTACCAACTGTTGATTCTTCAACGGTTTGGCCGAGTTTCGGCATTATAATTTCTTTAATCATTGGCATATCTCCTTAACTGCATTTATTACATTTTGTTTATTTGGAATTGCTGCATCTTCCAATACAGGACTCATTGGAACAGGCACATCTACAGCACATACTCTCTTCACAGGAGCATCCAATAAGTCAAATCCATGCTCCATAACCAGCATTGCAATTTCACTAGCCACATTCCCCGTTTTATATCCCTCTGATACAATAACAAGTTTAGATGTCTTTTTAACAGACGTCAAAATAGTATCAATATCTAAAGGTTTGAGCGTTCTTGGATCAATGACTTCTGCTGAAATATTATCCTTTTCAAGCTCTGTTGCCGCTTCCATAGCTACATGAAGCTGTCTGGAATATGCCACAATAGTAACATCACTACCTTTTTTCTTGATATCAGCAACTCCCAAAGGGATTATATAATCAGCTTCAGGAACTTCCCCCTTCATACCGTAAAGCATCTTATGTTCAATAAATACGACCGGATTATCATCTCGAATAGATGCCTTTAGCAGCCCTTTTGCATCATATGGAGTTGAAGGCATTACAAGATATAATCCAGGTACGTGCATTATCCATGCCTCAAGACTTTGAGAGTGATGAGCTGCAATACATCTGCCGGCTCCACCTTCAGTTCTGAGCACCATGGGAACAGTAGTTTTCCCGCCAAACATATATCTCATTTTTGCTGCCTGATTTACAAGCTGGTCCATTGCCTGAGTAATAAAATCAATATACATGATCTCTGCAATTGGTCTCATGCCTGTTATTGCAGCGCCAATAGCAGCGCCAACTATAGCTGATTCAGATATTGCTGTATCCCTTACCCTATCCTCTCCAAACTGTTCATATAATCCTTTTGTTGCTCCATAAGCTCCTCCATATATCGCTACATCCTCTCCCATAACAAAAACTTTTTCGTCTCTTTCCATTTCTTCCCGCATAGCTTCAACAAGTGCATCCTTATATAGTATTTCTCTCATCTTATGGCACCTCCATTTACTAGCTCCGTTGGAGATGGAGCATAAATATCATCTCTTAGTTCTTTAACATTAGGATATGGGCTTTCAACAGCAAATTTCTCTGCGCTTTCCACGTCCTCCTCAGCCTGTTTCTCAATTTGAGCAATCTCTTGCTCAGTAAAAATTTTATTATCTACTAATTTTTTACTGAACTGCTTAATAGGACACTTATTCCTCCATTCCTTTTCCTCTTCTTTTGTCCTGTACGCCCTGGGATCACTTCTTGAATGGCCAAAATATCTATATGTCTTGCATTCCACAAGTGTAGGGCCATCTCCCTTGCGAGCTCTCTCAACAGCTTTTTTTATGGTTTCCCGAACAGCAAGTACATCCATGCCATCACAAATCATGCTTGGTATGTCATACGCCTTGGCTTTATCAGCCATGTCCTGAACTGCTGAACACCTGCTTGCAGCAACACTCATTCCGTACAGATTATTCTCACATACAAATACAACTGGAAGTTTCCACACAGCTGCCATATTCAGCGACTCGTGGAAAACACCGTTATTTGATGCGCCGTCTCCAAAGAAACACAGGACAACCTGGGAAGTTTTTCTCATCTTTACAGATAGAGCTGCTCCAACTGCGACAGGAACATTGCTGCAAACTATACCTGTCGCTCCAAGATTTCCCGCTGTAACGTCTGCAATGTGCATGGAACCTCCTCTTCCTTTGCAGTATCCTGTTGCTTTACCGCAAAGTTCTGCCATCATTTCAGGGAGTTTGCCGCCTTTTGCAAGACAATGTCCATGACCTCGATGTGTGCTTGTGATGTAATCATCCGGCTTTATTGCACTGCACGCTCCTACTGCAACAGCTTCCTCTCCTGCATAGAGATGTGACGCGCCTTTTATTACGTTTCTCGCAAGCAGTTCCATAACCTTTTCCTCAAATAGGCGTATCTCCATCATCTTACGAAGATAACCGATCAATTCTTCTTTAGATTCTTTCATGCAATTCTGCTCCTTTATGTTTATGGTTTTACAATTATTTTCATTTCTTTTCCTGTCTCTGCTCTCGCTATTGCTTCTCTCAAGTCGTCAAGTTTAAACTCCTTTGTTATGTATTTTTTTATCTTTATCTTCCCGCTTGATATTAAGTCTATAGCTATCTGATTATGACAAGGGCTGGATCCATGCGTTCCGGTTATAGAGCACTCTTTATAATGAACAGCATTACTATCAAACTGTATATATGGATTATCCTTTGGCAACCCGCCAAAAAAGTTTACATTTCCAAGATTTGCAACCATTTCAATTGCGTCTTGTTGTGCCTTGCCAACCCCACATGCAACTATAACTTTATCTGCTCCTCTGCCATCAGTAAATCTTCTAACCAGTTTTATACTATCTTCTCTAGATGGATTGATAAATAAGTCAACCTCTACAGTCTTTTTTGCAAGCTCCAATCTTTCCTCTGACACTTCTATCATTACAGTCTTTGTTGCTCCTCTTGCACGAGCAAGTTCTGTATGCAAACACCCCATAGGTCCAGCCCCTATTACTACAACAATATCCCCCATACCTACATTTGAAAGCTCCTGTGCATTTATAACACAGGCTAGAGGCTCTGCGAGTGCTCCTTCTTCAAACGAAACATTATCAGGCAGAAAATTTACACATCCATTATCTACAGCAACTTTTGGGACAATCATATACTCCGCAAATCCACCATTCCAGAAATAGCCAATTGCCTGCAGGTTTTCGCACATTGCCTGCTTGCCGCGATGGCAGTAATAGCAGTCTCCACATGGAACAGCTGGCGCAACTGCAATTCTATTACCCACTTTATATTTAGAGACATTCTCTCCAACTGCAGTTATCTCTCCTGTCAGCTCATGTCCTGTAACACGCGGAAAAGTAATAAGCCTGTGCCCATGATGAAAAATCTTTATGTCAGTCCCACATATAGCACACGCTTCTATTTTTATCAGTATCTCCCCAACCTGCGGTTTTGGAGTAGCGATTTCTGTAATCCTGAGTTTCTCAATATCTTCCAGCAGAGCTACTTTCATATCAATCCTCCTTTAACAAGTTTTGCTATTTTGCCTTGCGAATCAATTTTACAAATATTCTTAAGAACCCAATCTATTCCTTTTTGTTTGATTGAATTCGAAAGCTTGCAAGCATATATATCTTCTGAATAATCATATTTCAGTGCTGCTGCGATTCCTTTACATATATTTACAGGTTCTATCCCATACTCTAAAACCAGTTTTGCAGAGCCTATTAAACGGTCATTCGGCCCCAGTTTGCGTATTGGGTCTCTTCCAACCCTGTATATTGTATCTCCAAGTGCTTTATTAGCGAACCTGTACAATAGATCATCAACATGTTCATAGTGCTTTTGCGAATTAAAACTATGTTTCTTAATAAGCGCTTCCCCTGTTTCTCTTAAAGCTCCTGTCACAACAGAGTATATCTCTTTATCTTCCAGTGCTTCCCATACAAACTCATATCCCTTTTGATAACCAAGGTAAGCACATATAGAATGTCCCGCGTTATGTGTATATATCTTTCTTTCCTCATAAGCAGCTATGTTGTCATAGGGAACCATGTCTCTTATATCAGGTATTTCACCAATAAACCCTTTTCTGTCAACAGGAAGTGTACAATACTCTTCAACAGCAATATAAAGAGGATCTTTCCCCTGAATATCCTGAGGAACCACTGGAACCATCCTGCTGACAACTGACTCCACGAGTCCCAGATTCCTTTTCGCATAATCCCACAGAGTCTTATCAATAGATTTCAGAATGAGCTTTCTAAATACCTGACCAGCGCATAAGAGGTTTTCACATATTATAATGTTAAGGGGATTTGTTATATTGCCCTTTTTTCTTTCTACCAGTCCCTCTGCTATGAGCGGAGCTATCTTGGACAGGACACTGTTACCAACAGATGTTGCCGCAATGTCTGCAGAGGCAAGTTCTGAAGCTACCGCTTCAATGTCTCTTGCATTTATTGCTCTGATATTATGAATCTTTAGGGATGATGGTCTTTCTCCAACTATGTTGATTGTATAAAAACCTTCTTGATTTATTGCTGATACAACCTCATTTCTTATATCCACAAATACTGTTTCATATCCAGACTGGAAGAAAAGCTGTCCTATAAATCCTCTTCCAATATTTCCTGCGCCAAACTGTACAGCTTTTTTCATACAGTAATTACCTCTATCCCCTTTTTCTGAAGCTTTCTTACTAAATTTTTAGAAACACAAGTATTTGTAATCAGTTTGTCAATAACGTCTATAGAAGCTACATTTGCAAATGCCAGTTTACCAATTTTACTATAATCTGCAACAACAATCACCTCTTTTGCTCTTTCAATCATAGACCTCTTTGTTTTTGCCTCGATAACATCTGTTGTTGTAAGCCCTTCTTCATATGTTAGACCAATTGTGCCTGTAAACAACTTATCAATATGTAAATTTTCTAGTGTCTGGTCTGAAATAGGTCCTACAAGTGTCATGTTCATTCTGCGCAGGTTCCCGCCTGTTACAACAACATTAACGTCTGGTAAGTTTGCCAGCTCAGCAATTATTTTTACTGAATTTGTAACAACAGTTAAGTTCGCCATATTCGGCAAAGTTCGCGCTATTTCAAGGGTTGTGGTGCCGCCATCGAATGCAATTGTATCGCCTTCTCGTATCATTTGAACTGCCTGCTTTGCTATTTGCGATTTTTCCTCCCTGAATTGAACTTCCTTTTCTGATAGAGGAGGTTCAAAACGCACAGAATCAATATTAATCGCCCCACCGTGTGTTCTCTGAATCAGCCCGTTTTTCTCCAGTGTGTGCAGGTCTCTTCTTATAGTTGATTCTGACACATTAAACTGTGTGCTTAATTCTGGCACAGATATCCTCTTCTTGCTACGTAAGATTTCCTTTATTTTTTCCTGTCTTTCATGCGTGAACATGCTCATTCCTGCTCATATTTGCTTGTTTTTGAATAGTATCATGCTCATATTTGCTTGTCAAGAATTTTTTAACTTTGTTCTTTTTTTGTTCAAAAAAGTATGGTATTTTAGGCAAAGAAGATAACTTCAAAATACAAAGTTCGTGTATTACTTGTTCGTTCACAACGAGAAAGCGTTAGGCAAGTGGCAAAAATTCGACCCAACATCCTTTTTATCATGTCTGACGACCACGCATCGCATGCCATGAGCTGCTATGGGAGTAGAATCAACAAGACTCCTAACCTAGATCGTATTGCTAAGGGAGGAATGCGGTTCAACAACTGCTTCTGTACGAACTCGATTTGCACACCGAGCCGTGCGACCATTCTCACCGGAACCTACAATCACGTAAATGAAGTCACTACGCTCTCTACGCCGATGGACAATCGTCTGAAGACCTTTCCCAAGCTGCTTCAGGAAAGCGGATACCAGACCGCAATTTTTGGCAAGTGGCATCTAGGCACCGGCATGGAGCATTGCCCAACTGGTTTTGACGACTGGGCGGTACTTCCAGGACAAGGACTGTATCATAACCCGGAATTCATCTTCAAAGGGCCGGATGGTGGCACCAGACGAACGATACCAGGCTATGTGACTGACCTCATTACAGACATGAGTCTCAACTGGCTGAAGGAACGAGATCAGAGCCGTCCGTTCTGTCTGCTCTATCATCACAAGGCCCCTCATCGAGAATGGGAATCAGATGAGAAGCATGCTCACATGTTTCTCAATGAGAAAATTCTTGAACCTGATACGCTATACGACGATTATTCTAACCGCGCTACAGCTGCAGCTGCAGCTAAAATGCGGGTAGGCGTTCACATGAACGAGAAAGATCTCAAATGCCGCATTAACAGGACACTTCCGGAGCGAGAATTGCGGAAGTGGGCATACCAGCGATACATCAAGGACTATCTTCGGGTAATTGCCAGTATAGATGATAATGTTGGTCGTGTACTTAACTGGCTTGATGATGAAGGACTCAGTGACAATACAGTCGTCATATATACGTCTGACCAAGGCTTCTTTCTCGGTGATCACGGCTGGTACGACAAGCGCTTTATGTATGAGGAATCGCTTCGCATGCCGTTTATTCTTCGCTATCCGAAAGAAGTCAATCCCGGGACCATAAATGATGACATTGTAGTGAATGTGGATTTTGCACCCCTTTTCATGGATCTTGCAGGGATACCAATCCCCGATGACTTCCAAGGACGAAGCTTCTGTCCACTTTTGTACGCCGAAAAGCTGTCGGATTGGCGTCAGGCAATGTACTACCGATACTGGATGCACAAGGATACATCACACAACGTATATGCCCACTATGGTATCCGCACGAAACGGCACAAGCTTATCTATTATTACTCCGACGCGCTTGGGCAACCTGGTGCATTTGATGAATCGTATGAACCCGAGTGGGAACTATTTGATTTGCTGGAGGACCCCCATGAACTTCACAATGTGTATGATGATCCAAGGTATGCGAATGTTGCGAAAGAGCTGAAACTCGAACTTCATCGCCTTCAGAAGGAAGTCGGTGACGAACGCTATGTCAAAGACATTAGCTAACATACAGACAGGATGAAACCATTTTCTCTTTTAATAAAACCTGCATCTGCTGACTGTAATCTGCACTGTCCGTATTGTTTTTATCTGGATCGGAGTACTCTCTATCCTGAATCAAAACGTCATCACATGTCCGATAAGGTACTTGCGCAAATGATTTCCAGCTATATGAAAACAGAGCAGAACCAGTATGTTTTTGGCTGGCAGGGTGGTGAGCCAACGCTTATGGGTGTGGATTTTTTCCGCAGGATAACCGACCTGCAGCAGAAATATGGTAAGAATGGGGCTTTGGTCGCAAACGGACTTCAAACAAATGCTACATTAATTGACGGGAAATTTGCAAAGCATCTTGCGAAATACAAATTTTTAGTAGGAGTCAGTCTTGACGGGTCAGAGAATATTCATAACCGCTACAGAATTACTGCTGATGGACGTGGATCATATACAGATGTTTTAAGAGGCATAGAACATCTAAAACAGAACAATGTGGAGTTTAACATTCTGACTCTCATTACTTCGGCAAATGTAAAAAAAGCTAAGGAAGTTTATAGTTTTCTCTGCGATATGGGATTTTTCTATCATCAATATATTCCCTGTGTGGAGTTTGACAATAAAGGACACCCCATGCCTTTTTCAATTAGTGGAGAGGAATGGGGTAATTTTCTATGTGAGATATTTGATGAATGGATCAAAAGGGATACGAGAAAAGTCTCTGTACGTCTGTTTGATTCTATTCTCACATTGATTGTAGACGGTGTATATAATGTCTGTCATATGGGAGATAACTGCTGTCAGTATTTTGTTGTTGAATATAATGGAGATATATATCCGTGTGATTTCTTTGTTGACGGGAATAAAAAATTTGGAAACGCAATGAATGATTCATGGGAAGAGCTTCTGGCTTCTCCAAAGTACACAGAATTTGGCAAAAAGAAAGCCCTCTGGAATAAGGAGTGTGACAGGTGTGAATATCTTAAATACTGCTTAGGTGATTGTTTAAAGCATCGTCTAAGAGATAACTCAAGAAATTTGAGCTGGCTATGCAGTGGATGGAAGCGTTTCTTTAATCACGCGCTTCCTGAGCTTGAGAAGCTTGCCTCATCAATAAAGAAAGAAAGACAAATCCAACAGCTTGCCAATCAAAGGGATATGCAAAACAGGTTTTCTCATATGAAAATAGGCAGAAATGAACCCTGCCCATGCGGAAGCGGCAAAAAGTACAAGAAATGCTGCGGGATTAATTAATGGCAGTGTATAAAGCCTCTGCTATAACCAGATGTCCGGTGAGGTTTGGGTGAACAGGCTCTGCGCAAAATGTATCAGGCTCATGATTTTTGAGCAGCCGTTGATATATCTTGTGTGTCTTGATGTGAAGCGCGTTATATTTCATACTAAGTTCATCAACAATCTGCAAGTATTCCGGCAATAATTTCAAAACAGCACTACGGAATGAGCTTGGCGAAGTCTCATTGCTTATATAAAAAGGATCTATGAGAATAAGTTTACACGCAGGTAAAGCAGATATAGTTCGTGAGATAATATCCTGATATGCCTCTCTGTATAACTCTGGAGGGACTGCATCTGAACTTCGCCTTAGAGTTCTGTGAATATCATTTATACCAATCTTAATCGAAAGCCAGTCAGGTTTATTACGCAAAACATCGTCATTCCAGCGATTTCTTAGCCCTGTAACAACATCACCGCCTATACCTTTATTAATAACAGTTATAGCTTTTTGATGTTCTCGAATTATTAACATATCCGAGAAGAATTTGACGTAGCCGTTACCCAATGGGCGTTCAGTCGTACGTCTTCCACAATCCGTAATACTGTCTCCTATAAAAAGAACCGATTGTCCATCTCTGATTTTCATTTTGCCTCCCTGTTACGTTCTTAACAATTAACAGTAGAGATTGTATGATTCCGTTGTCTGTGTGTCAATGTGAAAATCAATTCGTACGTTTGACGGAGTAATAATATTAAAGTATAATTCCTTAAATGTACTATTTATTAGCCCCTTTAGCTGGCGTATTTGCAGGAATCGGATCAGGGCTTTTGGGCATGGGAGGAGGTTCAATTCTTGTCCCTGTTCTGCTGTTTGTCTTCCAATTGCCCATTAAAGAGGCAATTGGAACAAGCCTTTATATAATTGTACTTACTGCTATATCAGCAATAATTGTGCATTGGAAAGAAAATCAGATTAATTTAAAACTGGCTGTTGTTATGTCTTTAACTGGGATTATTGGTGCCCAGCTTGGTTCTTATCTTAATAAGATTATTCCTGATAATATAATTAAGCTTGTATTTACCGTTGTTGTAATTATATTCGGTTTTAGAATGTGGATAGGGACAAATAACGGAGGGGAAAAAATTTCCGCTGCCAATAATACTTCTGGCATAAAATTCAATAAATCATTAGCGTTAATTCTAGGGCTAATTGCCGGAACCGCTTCTGGCCTGCTTGGGATAGGAGGAGCATTGATCATGGTTCCTGTAATGCATATATTCTTACGCATTCCTATGAATATATGTGTTGGGACTTCCCTTTTTATTGTATTCTTCAATTCTCTTTCAGGAGTAGTGGGATATATAGCCAGAGGTGACGCAAATTTGAAACTTGCAATTCTTATAGCTATTGGCTCAGTTGTTGCCGCTCCTTTTGGTGCAAAACTAAGCGTAAAGATTTCACGAGAAAAACTAAGGAAAATATTTGCTGTTGTACTTGTGCTTGCCGGGATAGCTATATTGTTTAAAAAAGTATGATATACGTCATTTATAACACTCTCTTGTATTCTATATCTATCATTACATCGCCTTATTTCTTATGCAAACTTGTTCTTACTAAAAAGTATAGAATGAACTTATCACAGCGATTTGGTAAATTACCTCAGTCATTGATAAACGTAGCTCAATCTGGCAAATCAGTCTGGATACATGCTGTTTCTGTGGGAGAAGTAGCAGCTGCAATGCCATTCATCGATGAGTTCAGAAAAACATTTCCTGATTATAGAATTTTTCTTTCAACAGTTACTGCTACAGGCAATCAGTTTGCAAAGAAAATAAAAGACATTGATGGATTATTCTTCTTTCCATTTGATTATTCGTTCGCAGTTAAAAAAGCCATAACACATATAAGCCCAAATATGTTTATAACATTTGAAACAGAAATATGGCCAAATTTTCTCAAGTCTGCTCAAGACATGAAAATCCCATGTATCCTTGTAAACGGCCGTATATCTCCAGACTCTTTCAAGCGTTATAAAAAAGCAAAATTCCTCTTTAAACATATCCTTAAGAACTTCTCAGCATTTTGCATGCAAACAGAACAAGATAGAACAAGAATCATGGAATTGGGCGCAGAAAAAAGAAAAGTCAGAGTAACTGGAAATACAAAGTTTGACGCACTTGTTAGCAAGGAAGAGAACGCAGATGTAAAAAACAAGTTTACAAAACTCTTTGGAATTAGAGAAAATGATAAGGTTATTATTGCAGGCAGCACACATAAAGGGGAAGAAGAAAAAGTCTTAGATGCATTTCAATATATTTGTCAAAAAGTCACTAACGTTCTTCTAATACTTGCTCCAAGACATCCTGAACGCTTTCGGGAAATAACAAAATTATTAGAAGATAGAAACATAGATTATATTTTAAGGTCAACATTAGATAAGATCAAGAGGGATAAACAACAAGTTATAATACTTGATACAATCGGCGAATTATCTAAACTATATACTATAGCTGACGTTGTATTTATTGGAGGAAGTTTGGTGCCTACAGGAGGGCATAATGTCATTGAACCAGCAAGCCTGGGCAAACCAGTCGTTTTTGGCCCATATATGTATAACTTTACTGAGAGTGCAAAGCTGCTTCTTGAGTGCAAGGGAGCTATTCAGATATCTGATGAGGCTGAACTTGCAGCTTGTTTATTGAAGCTGATCTTAAATCCTGAATATGCAGAACAAATTGGTAAGATTGCAAAAGAGGCTGTACAAAAAAACAAAGGCGCAAGTAAAAGAAATCTTGAAGTTATATCAAGATTTTTAAATAATTAGGCATGGAGAGAATATAAATTGCCTATGAAAGAAGCTCTATATTACAAAAAGCTCAACAATGATTCTGTGCAATGTTTGCTCTGCCCCAAGCTATGTAAGATTAAGGAGGGTAAAAGCGGATTCTGTGGCGCAAGGGAAAATATAGAGAATAAGCTGTTCTCAAACATATATTCCCGCGTTAGTTCCCTCGGAATGGATCCCATAGAGAAAAAGCCGTTGTATCACTTCTACCCTGGAAGTTTAATCCTCTCATTAGGCACTACTGGCTGTAATTTTGCCTGCCCTTTTTGTCAAAACTGGCAGATCTCTCAAGAACGTAATGTTTCTACTCACGAGATGTCACCATTTGAAGCTGTAGAAAAGGCTCTGGAGAGAAGTTCCATTGGCATTGCATACACATACTCTGAACCGATGATATGGTATGAATATGTAATGGATACAGCTAAGCTTGCTAAAGAAAAAGGCTTGAAGAACGTGCTTGTGACAAACGGCTATATTAATGAAAATCCACTCAAAGAATTACTACCATTTATAGATGCTATGAATATCGATTTAAAAGCTTTTGACGAAAAATTCTATAAAGAAATCTGCAAAGGAGACCTTGGAACTGTATTGAAAACAATAAAAATATCTAGCACAAGCTGCCATATAGAGATAACGAATCTTGTTATCCCAGGATTTAATGATACAACCAAGTACTTTGAAAATCTCGTCAACTGGATAGTAGAAAACATAGGAGTAGATATACCTCTGCATTTTTCTCGATATTTCCCACATTATAAGATGAAAACCAGTTCTATTACTCCGATTGAAACTCTGGAGCAGGCGTGTGAAATTGCAAAGAGAAAGTTAAGGTATGTATATTTGGGGAATATAATGATATAATAACCAAGAATTCGGGAGGGCTGTGTCATGGGATTATTAAAAGGCAGGGTAGGTTCGTTTCTAGCAATGGTAGTGATAGGCGGGCTTGTTGGCAGTATAGTAGGAGAAATTTTTGGCGTACTTATTCCCACAGGTTTCTGGCATAATTTTTTTATCGCAGGTCCAAAGCTTCAGCTTGGCCCAGCACCTTTAGATCTAGTAGTCTTGAGTATAACTTTGGGATTTGGGTTAAAGCTCAACCTCTGTGGATTACTTGGCATTACACTTGCTTTGTTAATATACAGAAAAGTATAATAATCAACCTGTTGCTTCCAGGAATCCCCTAAGCTTTCTACTCCTAATTGGGTGGCATAGCTTTTTCAAAGCTTTTGCTTCTATTTGGCGAATCCTCTCTCTTGTTACATGGAATACATTGCCTACTTCTTCCAAGGTATGGGGATACCCATTATTAAGACCAAACCTGAGTCTTAATATCCTTGCCTCCCTCTCAGTAAGAGTCACTAGAACTTCTTCTAACTGTTCCTTTAACATTACAGATGAAGTAGCAGCTGATGGAGAAACAATAGTCTTATCCTCTATGAAATCTCCGAAATGCGTATCTCCCTCATCTCCTACTGGTGCTTCAAGAGATATCGGATGCTGCGCTATCTTAACTATGCCGCGAACTTTATCTATAGGCAGTTTCATTCTTTCTGCAAGTTGCTCCGGGCTGGGCTCTTCTCCAAACTCCTGTATCAGTTCACGTGATGCTCTTGCAAACTTATTAATCGTTTCTATCATGTGCACAGGAATGCGAATTGTTCTAGCCTGATCAGCTATCGCTCTTGTTATTGCCTGGCGAATCCACCATGTTGCATAAGTAGAAAACTTATAACCTCGCTTATGCTCGAATTTATCTATAGCTTTCATTAAACCTATGTTGCCTTCTTGAATCAGATCCAAAAAAGGCAAGCCTCTATTGACATACTTTTTAGCAATACTTACAACAAGACGTAGGTTCGCCTCTGCCATTTCCTTCTTTACTGCAGAAATTCTTACTTCCTCATGCTCTATTTCCTTTACTAATTCAGACAGCTGGTCAAAAGATAGTGCGGCTTCTGCTTCTAAATATCTTATTCTTCTCCGACTTTTGCTTATGTTATGGTTAGCTTCCTCGTCAATCTTTGCTTTTAACTCCTGCATTTCTTTAAGAGAATATTTTATCTTATTAGCAGTTTCCAATATATCTGTCTGAGACAATTTAAGCTTACTTCCGATTTTTATAATCCTATTTTTCCCGAGATTTATTTTTTCTGTTATTTTTAACTCCTGTTCTTTTGAGAGTCCAGGTTTTTTCAGTTTCCTCTTTAAATCATGAATTTTTATGTCAGCGTCGCTTATACTATCTAATAAAGCAGGCATGCTTTCTAATAGATCTTTGTTTTGGATGCTTATTTCATCATCGAGAATATCCTCAATTTCTGTTTCAGTCTCTTTTAGCTTTTTAAGATACCTATCAACTATGATCTTTATTTGTTTGGGCGCAAACCCACAGGTAAATACTAGCATTCTTAATTTTCTCTCTGCCTTTTCAATCTTCTTCGCCAGTTTTGATTCCTGCTCTCTGGTAAGCAAATCAATCTGTCCCATCTGATGCAGATATGTGCGCACAGGATCACTAACTTTTGACTTTGTAGCAACATCCAGTTCTTCTTCAACCTCTTTTTCTTTTGAAACAGCTGTAATCTTAGTCTCAGGAGCAGATAAAATCTCAATATTCATGTCTCCTAACATCATAAGAATATCATCAATCTGCTCTGATGAGATAACATCAACGGGAAGCATCTCATTTATCTCTTCATAGGTCAAGTGCCCTTCTTTCTTTCCTAATTCTATTAACTTTTTTGTGCCTTTAGGGTATCTTTTTCTCTTATTCATACTTACCATTCACCTTTCAAATGTATTATCAATTCTTTCTGTTCCATTATCTGCTTTAGAAGACTCCTCACTTCACCTGTTTCTTTTGTTTTTTCTAAACTTGCATTGAGCTCAGCTATCCTTTTATTTATTTTTTTCTCTTTCAACTTTGCTATTGTCTGATTAACCTCTTTCCCTTTTTCGGAATGAGGAATAGTTTCCATAACGAGACCTGTAACTATGTCCTTAAGTACATCACTTTCTAACTGATTTAAAATATTCTTGCAAGAGAACATTTTACCAGCTATGTCTAGTTTAAATAACAAGCCCACAATCTGCCGATAGTCATTATTTAGGAAGTCCTCTACCCCCAAAGACTGACGCACTTTTTTAACAATATCTGTATCTTCTAGCATCAGTTGCAGCAAGTGTTTCTCAACCCTTTCTGTTGGTAAGAGAGTGGCACTTGGATGATAGAATATTCGCTCAGATGCTTGATCCTCTATTTTACTCAGCTCATCTAATACAGACGCTTCATCCAACGATAGCCTTGCTGCTAAATACCTGATATATTCGGATTTCCTAATGGAATCTGTTATCTTACTGATTGTAGGCAGTATGTTTTTTGCAATTTCTGCCTTGCCATCTATAGATGCTGAATCTAACTGATCTTCTAAAATACTAATCCTATAAGTAATAATATCAACCGCTTCTTTTAGCATATTGGAAAACTTGTTCTTTCCATACTTATTAAGAAAGCTATCAGGATCTTCACCTACAGGCAGTCTAACAATTTTTACCATTAATCCTTGCTCAACCAAGATATCTAATCCACGTAATGTTGCCTTAGTTCCGGCTGTATCTCCATCATAGACTATAGTCGCTTTTGTGGCATATCTTAACAGCAATTTGGCCTGCTGAACTGCTAAGGATGTTCCTGAGGATGCTACAACATTTAGAAACCCTGCCTGATAAAGTGATAAAAGATCCATGTATCCTTCCACTATAACAACATGATTATTATCAGCTATTTCCTTTTTCGCAATATTAAGTCCATAAAGAATATTGCTCTTATTGTATAAATCTGTTTGTGGAGAATTTAGATATTTAGGAAGTGTTTTATCATCAAGCGCTCTGCCCGCAAAACCTACGATCTTCCCCTGTGTATTATGTATTGGAAATATAATACGATTCTTAAATCTTACATACCTATTTTTCTCGCTAGAATCATAAGCAGTTATTCCTGCTTTATCTAAAGCGGCTTCAGATATTTTCTCCTTTTTAACAAATTCTAACAAACTCTTTGGAGAGGCTGGAGCATATCCCAGCTTAAAGTCTTTAATTGTCTGAGTATCAATTCCCCTGTTCTTCAGATACTCACAGGCATGTTTGCCTTCTAAACTATTTATTAGCATATTATTAAAATAATCAGAGGCTACGTTGTTAACTCTATACAGGTCTAAAACATCCGTATTTATTTTTTGTCTTGTAATAGAGATTCCTGCTTTATCTGCAAGTAACTCTACCGCTTCAATAAAAGTCATATTTTCGTATTTCATTACAAAGCCAAATACATTACCCCCTGCTCCACAGCCAAAGCAATGGAATATTTGTTTTTCAGGGCTGACTATGAATGACGGGGTTTTTTCATGATGAAACGGGCACGGTGCTTTAAAACTTCTCCCTGCCTGCTTTAAAGGAATATAACCGGAAATAACTAAAACAATATCGCTCTGTTGTTGTATACTCTCAATAACTGACTCAGGAATCATTCCAGCCATGGATTTAGACTGCCTTTATTGACATTTCTTTGAAAAACAGAATTTTTTAGTCTAGCATGATGATACGAAATTTGTCAAATTAGCCCGGAGGCCAATTCATAACTCTCCCGCCTATAAGATGGAAATGCAGATGAAACACCTCTTGTCCGCCATGTTTGTTGCAGTTGCATACTATGCGAAAACCTGAAGAAGCAATGTTATTTTTCTCTGCCATTTCTACAGCTATTTTATGTATTTTCCCAATTAACACATTGTCGTCGACATCGATAATCGTTGGAATGTGACTCTTTGGAACTATTAAGATGTGCGTGGAGGCAACAGGTTTTATGTCTTTA
Organism: bacterium; assembly: GCA_018812485.1. Classification (NCBI taxonomy): domain Bacteria; species bacterium. The sequence continues at coordinate 23,899 of JAHJDO010000091.1, forward strand.
AATGCTATAACCTCATCATCTTCATATACTATTTCTGCTGGAATTTCCTTATTGATAATTTTACAGAATAAACAATCGCTCATGATATACACTCCTAAAACCTTCGCTGAGTATTTATAATGTTTCCGAGTGAAATATATATAATCATGCTACAAAAAACAAGTAAATGTTCCATGTGCTTGACTTGCCTTATGAAAAGTGATAGCTTCTGGTCTAATGTTTAGTATTTTGAAAATTAGAATTTTGAATTTGTTTCGGATTTCGATATTAGAATTTCGTATTTTATTTAGTATCTGGCTTTTACTTGGATTTTGCCTTTTGCCATTATACGCTTCCTCATCCTCTTTCATAACTCATACTGTAAGAAAAGGAGAATCATTATATAAAATTGCAGATAATTATCTCCCTCTGAGCGACTTCTACTCATTATCATCATTAGTTAAAGAAATAAAAAGACTTAATGGTGTTAACCGGATAGATCTTAAGACAAATAAGAAACTCAGGATTCCTGTTGTCAGAACAAAGCCTGTCAAGGCAAAAACAATCACAAAAGACAAATTTTTTAATGCCAAAGGAATATACATAACCGGCAATACAGCAGGAACAGAAAGAATTTTGACATTAGCAAAAAAACTGAAATCTTTTGGAGGAAACACCATAGTTTTTGACGTGAAAGATGTTGATGGCATAGTGACATATAAAAGCTCAGTACCGCTCGCAAAGGAAATAGGCGCTACCGAAAAATCTCAAATAAGAGACATAAGTAAAATGATATATCTTTTGCATAGAGAGGATATACATGTTGTAGCAAGAATTGCGCTTTTCTGTGATGAGATCTTAGCTAAAAAATGCCCTGATTTAGCTGTGCAGAGCAAGTCTGGCGGAGGCGTGTGGAAACAAAAGGGAAAGATTAAGTGGGTGGATCCCTCTCTTGAGATGGTCCAGAAATATAATCTTGACCTGGTTACAGAGCTATGCGATTTGGGTGTGGACGAGATTCAGTTTGATTATCTCAGATTTCCTGCAATGGGGAATGTCAAGGATGCAAAGTATTCATTTGATGAGACTCGAATGGAAAAACATACGATTATAACGAGTTTCTTGAAAAGAGCTTATGAATTAACACGCAGAAAGAAAGTCTTATTATCCATAGACGTTTATGCAATCATGGCCTGGCAGCGAAAGGAAGATGAAGAAATCACAGGTCAGAGAATTCAGGATCTTGCAAGATATGCTGATATAATAAGCCCTATGCTGTATCCATCTCATTTCTATGGAACATTTGAAGGCAAGAAGAATCCTGCAGACCATTCATACTATTTTATTTCACAAGGTTGTAAAAAAACCAGAATTGCTACAGAGAAAACAGGTATTATTATAAGACCATGGCTTCAGGCATTTCCATACAAAGTAACACCTTCCAAGTGGAATAAAGATTACATTCTTGAAGAGATAAAAGCTGCTAAAGAAGCTAATGCATGCGGATGGCTATTATGGAGTGCAAGCAATAATTATAAAGTCTCATGGCAAGCGTTAGAGCCTATCAAATAAGAATCTTAAGATATTTTTTTACACCATCCTCAGGGTTGCAAATATAGATATGGGATTTAATACCTGTCTTCTTTTCGTATTCTTTGCTTACTACTTGAGAGAATTTATCAATAACATCTTTTTTAACAATATTAACAGTGCAGCCTCCAAAACCACCGCCGGTCATTCGGGAGCCAATTACACCATCAATACTTCTCGCAATATCCACCATTATATCAAGTTCAAGACAGCTTACTTCATAATCACTCTTTAGGCTCTCATGTGATTCATTCATTAGCCTGCCAAACTCAAGTATGTCATTCCTGCCCAGAGAATTTATGGCGTTTAATACACGTCTATTTTCATAAAGAACATGCTTGCATCTTTTCTGTGCGGTTTCATCAAGTGTATGTCTGTATATTTCAAATTCTTCTATAGATATATCTCTAAGCGTTTCTATTTGCGGAAGAAATCTTTTAAGACTGGATACAGCTCTTTCACACGTTGCTCTTCGCTTATTATATTCTGAGCTGGCAAGTTCTCTTTTCACATTTGTATTACCAACAACCACGTTAAATCCCTCTAATTTTAAAAGTATATTTTTATAAGAAAGATCTCTACAATCTAGAAACAGTGCATGCCCTTTTTTCCCCAGCATAGAAACAAACTGGTCCATGATTCCGCAATTTACTCCAACAAACTTATTCTCTGCTCTTTGGCATAGTTTAATCATTTCCATAGAGGATATCTCCAGGTCAAACAGTATTTTGAAAAAATATACTGTCGCAACTTCAAGCGCAGCAGAAGAGCTAAGTCCAGCTCCCTCAGGGATATCTCCTCCAAAAACAATATCTGCACCATTAATATCAGCTTTTATCTCTAATAAAGACTTTAGTACTCCCCCAATATAATTTACCCATATCTTTTCTTTATTGAACTGAATAGAATCAAGATCAAACTGAACATTCTGGTCATAATCTATTGAGTATACTCGTATAATTTTATCATTGCGTTTTGTTCCAGCCATACAAATATTTCTATCTATAGCAATAGGCAAAACAAATCCCCCGTTATAGTCAGTGTGTTCACCAATCAAGTTAATCCGTCCGGGAGCAGAGACAGTAAGTAAGTCTTGAGAATCCTTTTTAAAGAACTCTTGATATGTATTTTTGATATTTTTTATGTTAAATTTATACAAACTTGAGGGACTTTCGTATAAGCTCTTCTATCTTTATCTCTTCTTTTGTCTCAGACAGCACCCTGTCAACAGCTCTTTGTGCAATAGCGCGGGAATACCCCAATGAAACCAATGCGGATATACTGTCATTGATTACAGAACGTTCCTCAGGGTCTTTGCCAATCAGATAAGATTTTTCTCTGTTTGTTAAAACACCTATTTTATCCTTGAGTTCTACTATGATTCGCTGTGCAGTTTTTTTGCCTATGCCTGGGATTGTGGTTAATATTCCAACATCTTCATCCACAACGGCAGCCTTAAATCTATCAACTTTTATAGCAGATAAAATCCTTATAGCCACACTTGGCCCTATCCCTGATATTGAAATTAGTGTTTTGAAAAACCCCTTCTCATCTTCAGTCGCAAAGCCATAAAGCTCTAACTTATCTTCTCTTACATAAAGATGGGTAAAAATCTTCAGTTTTTCGCCGATTTTACCAATTTGATTATACGTTGTCAGCGAAATGTGCATCTCATAGCCAAGTCCGCTAACATCCATAACAATAAGGGCTGGCGTTTTAACCGATAACTTTCCTTCTATGTATCCTATCATTTTTTCCTCTAGGTACTGATCGATTTATATAACACAGGGCAATAGCCAAAGCATCTGCTGCATCGTCGGGCTTTGGTGTTTCCTCGAGACGCAAAAGCTTTTTTACCATAAACTGTACCTGCTGTTTGGACGCTTTTCCATATCCTACTATAGCCAGCTTTATTTCCAAAGGGGTATAGGACGCTATTTCAAGATCAGCATTAACACCAGCTACTATAATTGCCCCTCTTGCTTGTCCTACCTGAAGAGCAGTTTTTACATTCTTGCAAAAAAACAATTCTTCGATACTAAGGACATCAGGATTATACTTTTCTATTATATCAGAGATTTTAGCATAAATCATCTTGAGACGATTAAAAAATGGCTCATCTTTGGATGTTTCTATGCATCCAAATCTTAAAGGCGAAAGAGCATCTTTTCCCTGCTGGGTTTCTATAACTGCGTAGCCTGTTCTGGCAACGCCTGGATCAACACCAAGAATGCGCACTATATCTTTTCCATTTCCTCATCAGAGATATCAAAGTTACTATAAACATGCTGCACATCATCATGATCTTCGAGTTCTTCCATAAGATGAAGCACCTGTTCAGCCTTTTTCCCTGCAACAGAAACTGTGCTCTTAGGCACCATAGTTATTTCTGCCAGCTCAGGAGTGATGCCTTCTTTTAGAATTGCTGCCTTTACTTGCTCAAAAGTTTGAGGATTAGTTATGATCTCGTAGAAATCACTCTCTGTGTTCATATCTTCAGCTCCGGCATCTAAAACAATTTCCATAAGTCTATCCTCAAGTACAGCATCTTTTTTAACATGACATAAGCCTTTTTTCTCAAACATCCACGCTACACTTCCTGCTTCAGCAAGATGTCCGCCATTTTTTGAGAAAACATGTTTTATTTCAGAAGCTGTACGATTCTTATTATCAGTAAGAAGTTCTGCATAAATAGCTACTCCGGCAGGACCGTATCCTTCATACGCAAGCTCTTCGTAGTTTACTCCGGGTAATTCCCCTGTCCCTTTTTTAATTGCACGCTCTACATTTGACGCAGGCATGTTGGCGTCTTTTGCTACCTGAATAGCACTTCTTAGTCTGGCATTAGCGTTGACATCGCCTCCACCACTGCGCGCAGCAACAGTTATTTCCTTAATAAGCTTTGTAAATGTCTTTCCACGCTGCGCATCAACTTTCGCTTTCTTATGTTTGATTGATGCCCATTTTGAATGACCTGACATCTATTCTACCCTTTCTTCATTTTCTCTGTTTCCTCAACAACTTTAATGCTTATTTGCGCAGGAACCTGTTCATAATGCGAAAATTGCATGCTGTAAGTACCACTTCCCTGTGTCATAGATTTAAGATCTGTTGCATACTTATAGAGCTCAGCCAAAGGAACATTCGCCTTTATTGTTTGAGTGTTTTCATCTGTATCAATTCCAATAATTCTCCCGCGTCTGGAGTTCAGGTCTCCATTAACATCTCCCATATATTGAGAAGGAACCGTAACCTCTGTCTCCATGATTGGTTCCATCAATGCAGGATTTGACACTGTCATAGCATCCTTAAACGCCATAGAGGCAGCTATCTGAAAGGCTATATCAGAGGAATCAACAGTATGAAATGTGCCATCATACAGAGATATACTTAAATCAACAACTGGATAGCCAGCAATAACTCCTTTTTGAATTGCCTGATTTAACCCCTTTTCAACTGAAGAAATAAATCTGGCTGGAATAGCGCCTCCAACTATCTTATTAACAAACTCAAATCCCTTGCCAGTTTCCAACGGTTCAATTTCAATATATACCTCAGCATATTGTCCGCGTCCTCCAGATTGTTTTTTGTATTTAGTATGCCCTTTTGCAGATTTCTTTATTGTTTCTCTATACGGAATTCTTGGTTTTTCCATACTAACATTCACACCAAATTTTTTTGCCAGTTTACTTACAATAACCTCCAAATGAAGCTCTCCAAGCCCGGAAATAATTGTTTGTCCGAATTCCTTATCAACTTCCACTCCTAATGTGGGATCTTCCTCTTTTAATCTAGTCAAAGCCGTACCAATTTTATCTTCGTCTTTTCTTGCCTCAGGCTTGATTGAGAATGATATAATCGGCAGAGGGAATTTAGGAGGAGAAAACAAAATAGGATTCCCATGATCACATAAAGTATCACCTGTTTTTGTTTTTTTTAGTTTAGCAACTATTCCAATATCTCCTGTATGGAGCTTATTTACATCTATTTTATTCTTTCCCTGCATTTGCACAATTTGTCCAAGCCTTTCTTTCTCTTTTCTGGAGGAATTATAAACATCTGATGAAGAAGATACTGTGCCTGAATATATCCTGAAAAAGCTCAGCTCCCCAAGATGAGGCTCGGATACGGTTTTAAATACCAAGGCACTAAATGGGTCCGAATCATTAGCTTTCCTTTCTACAGTTTCATCTGTGTTAAGCTTTTTCCCTGATACAGCATTATCTACAACAGGAGACAGCATAGAAGATATTATTATATCTGTAAGCAATCTTACTCCTGTATTGTTTAATGCAGAGCCGCACATCACTGGAATAAACAATCTTGACTGAATGCTTTTACTTAATGCGTTGGAAAGTTCATCCTGAGAGAGCTCCTTCCCTTCAAGATATTTTTCTATCAAGGTGTCATCTGTTTCAGCTAATGCCTCAACTAATTTTTCTCTGTATTGATTTGCTTGACCTGAAAGAGCTTCTGGAATATCCTCTGTCTTTGACCTCTGTCCATCAAAAACAATTGCCTTCATATTTAATAAATCAATAATTCCATTAAATGATAATCCTTCTCCAATCGGAATCTGTAAAGGGATAACCCTTTCTTTGAATGTTTTTGCAGCAGACTCAATAATCTTGAAAAAATTTGAACCATCCTTACCTATTTTATTCACAAAAATCAATCTGCTCGAAGCTTCAGACTTTACCAGGTTCCAGATCCTCTCATTCTGCAAGCTAACTTCTGCTGTAGAATCACATATTATTATCACATTATTTACAACCCTAAGCGCAGAGTTTAGTTCTCCTGTAAAGTCAGCATAACCAGGAGTATCAATAACATTTATTTTGATATCATCATATTCACATGCACAGGCCTTTGAAGTTATTGTTGTCATTCTTTGTGTTTCTTCAGGAAGATAATCAAAATTACTTGACCCCTCGTCTACCTTGCCCAGTCTGTTTGAACCCCCGCAGTTGTATAGAATTGCTTCTGCAAGAGAAGTCTTACCAGAGCTTGCTTGCCCTACCAGAACAATATTTCTTATGTTTTCGCTGGTGCATTCCTTCATAAATCCCCCCTTTTGCTAGTGTAAATATATCCTCCGAACTATAGCACAGCGATATTTATCTTTTCAATAAGAATATGTTAGCTAAAATTTAAAAGTGCACAGTTTAAAGTTTAAAAGTGCACAATATTTAGGTCTTCATTTTTAGCTGTTTGAACACCAATAAGCCTATTGTCATACCAGCACCTGATTTCAGATATGCCAGTTTTCTCATCAGG
>JAHJDO010000092.1 GCA_018812485.1 bacterium
AATTGGCTGTAGGGAGAAGCGTTTCTGTTATGGGCATTCCAAAGTTCAGGATGATAATATGCACTAAGCTGAAAGTGCTTGATAAGGGGATTGATGGGAGTGAGCAGAGGAAACTGGTGGTTTAGAATGAAAAAACGTATGCATTAAGCTCTAGTCTATATTCTTAAATTTCCTATTATATCCTACATCACAATAAAATATAAATATAGGTTAGCTACATTGTAGCTAATAATGAAAAAACAAACAAAAATAGAATTAAATGGCTTCGAAATGCTTGAAAAGCAAGTAAATAAAAGCGGGAATAGTGGACGTGTTTATGTACCAATTGAATGGGTTGGAAAAAGAGTAAAAATAATACTTCTGGAACAATGAATAAGTTAAGGTTAAGCAAAAGATTAGATGATAAATCCAAGAAAGAGATTATCGATAAGTATATTGAATTATATGAGAAGTTTGAAACTATCAAGAAAGAAAAAGAGAAGCTTGAAAAAGAAATCCACAAATACAAAAATGCTAATACACCTTCTTCCCAAAAGAGATTTGAAAAAGTAGAAGTTCAGGGTCTTAAGGTTGGTCGAAAGAAAGGAAAGAAAAGCCACCATAAAGGAAAAACTAGACAAAAAGAAAAAAAATACAAAGTAGTTGAAGTAACAGCAGCCTTCAACCCATCCAACGGCAGCACAAATATAAAACCTCTAGATTATTTTGAGGAGTTCCCTGTTATAGACTTTAAGATTGTAAAGATAACAAGGCTATTCAAGTGTCGGTACTATGAAGATTTAGATACTGGTGAGGTCTTTCATGCCACCCATCCGTGTATCCCCCATAAAGGTATTTTTGGAAAAAGTGTTGAAGCTTTTGTAAATCTATTGAGGTGGAAATGCAGGGTTCCATTTGACAAGATTGCCTTTACTTCCACGCACGTACTTAACATTCCAATGTCTACAACAACGGCATGGGACATATGCAATCGCACCGCAGATAAGGTTTCTCCCCATTATGATAAGCTAAGAAAAGATATCAAAGAAGAAAAAGCAGTTAATGGAGATGAAACAGGAGCAAAAAGAAACGGTCTTCCCGGATGGCTATGGGGTTTTTTCTCATTAAATATCGCATTATTTGTCTTTAATATTCAACGTGGAGGGGATATCATAAAAAGAGTTCTTGGAAAAGAATATAGTGGTGTCCTTGGCTGTGACGGCTGGTCAACATATGCTACATTCTCAAAAGAAATTGGAATTCTGCTTCAGCGTTGTTGGGCACATGCCATTAGAGAGCTAAAAGAAATCTGCTATAAGAAAAAGAAGCCTGACAAAAGTCTAGTTAAGGCGTATGAGTGGCTGTGTGAAATATTTGAGAAAGTAAAAGAAGCAAGGAAATATAAGAGTCAGGAGATGCGAGAGCAATTGTATGTGGAGTTAATAGAAGAATTAAACACGTGGATTCAGGTTTACAAGCCATACAGAAGATTAAGGAAGTTTGTTAACAAGATGGAGAATGCTGAAAACTTTTGGTTTACTTGCATTCTACACTTGGAGATTGAACCAACAAATAACAGGGCTGAACGAGGATTAAGAGCATGGAGAGTACTGGAAAAAATTATTGGATGTTTAAGGTCAGAACAAGGATTTAGGACAACAGAGATAATGATGAGTTTGTTTGGCACATGGGATTTAAGAAATATCAATCCATATGAGCAGTTAAAAGCTATCGTCTAGGAGTTAATACGTACATATTTTTTAAGATAGAAAATTAAATGGGCTAAACATCCTAATACTGTCCCGCCATAAATTGTCCAGTTCATCAATTTGAATTCTGATTTATGCTGTAATAATAAGGCTGGATTATTGATTGCTAGTGTGGTGCTATAGAATAGCCAGCTCCCTATAATTATTAGATATAGGATATCTACATAATTCCGCATATCTTTATCTTATCCATAATATTACAGTTAATAACGTATTATGGAACGCTTTGAAAAAGCCCACTCGACAAGAGCCAACTTCATCTTATTAATCCAAAATTAGATTACCTGTATGAATTCATTCCTCTCCTTTGTTCTTTTCTTATATTTTTCACATTTCCTTTTAATTTATCCTAACAATCTTACTGTTTTCATGAT
>JAHJDO010000093.1 GCA_018812485.1 bacterium
TACAAGTGGCGTTTTGTATATGAGGAGCAAGGTTTTAAAACGTTTTATCTGATAGCAAATGATGAAAAAGACAACATAGCGGGCATATTCCCCTTTGCAAAGATCCCTATGTTTCTGAATGACAGCATACATTCAATGCCTCTTGGAGGAGCTTATGGCGGGCCGCTTAGCAGAAGCGCTGAAGTTATAACTGCATTAATGAAGAGAATGGATGAAATATGTCTTAAGGAGAATGTAGCATGTGCTAACATTCTAATGAATCCTCATATGGATAATACCGAATTAATTAGACATTGCAGGACTGTGGGTTATAAGCCTACATATACTGCCGATAAATCTCCTAATATTTTTGTATTAAATGCGTTGGATTATAAGATTGTCTGGAAATCATTTGATAGAATGGTGAGAAAGGCTATAAGAAAAGCAAAAAGAGAGGGAGTCTTCATAATAAAGAATGACTGGAATCTCATGGATGAATACTATTCCATACTGATAAAGAACAGGAAGAAGATTAAAACAAAAATTATGGATAAAAAAATATTTTACGAGAGATTCAATCTCTTTCGGGATTATACAGATTTATATATTGCTGTATACAAAGGCAAGCCTATAGCAGGGATGTATTGTTTTGATTTTAATAACATCAGGTATCTTTTTGATAATGTTTCTATTCCTGAGTATATGAAATATCGTCCGAATAACCTGCTATACAACGAAATGATAAAAGATGGTTGTGAAAAGTCGGATATTGATATAATTGATTTCGGAAGCACTGCTCCAAAATCATCGTATTTCCGATGGAAAAAACAGTATGGAGGAACTCCAGTGCCTCTTCAATACTATGAGAAAACATACAGCCCTGTAAAGAAATTTATAAGAGAGAAGACTGTAAGACCGCGTGTTATGATTAGAAGACTGATATGGAGCAAACTGGTTTCGCAGGAACAGGCAAATAAAATGTCACCTAAAATGCGCAAATTTCTGGAATGGTTCTAAATTATGAAGGCTGTAGTATCTATCCCAACATATAATGAAGCGGAAAACATAGAAGGTCTTGTGTATCAAATATTAGATCTACCTGTGGATATAGGGGTGATAATTATAGATGACAATTCTCCTGATGGCACTGGCAAAATTGTTGATAGACTTCACATTGAATTTCCGGATAGGGTATATCATCTGCATAGAGAGAACAAAGCCGGGTTTGCTGCAGCTCATAAAGCAGGGCTGAAATATGCTCTTAGGAATACAGACGCGGAATATATATTAACAATGGATGCTGATTTCTCACATGATCCCAAATATATCCCAGAAATGCTGACTAAAATGGAAGAATATGACGTAATTATCGGGTCTAGATATATTGAAAATGGAGGGACTCAGAATTGGGGCATAGGTAGAAAACTGCTGAGCAGAGGGGCAAATATATATGCTAGAACAATATTAAGTCTTTCTGCCGGGGATTGCACAGGAGGATTCAGATGTTTTAGGAGAAAGGTTGTTGAACATATTGGTATAGAACATTTGTATTCCCATGGATACGGATATTTAATAGAGACATTGTTTAAATGTCAGAGAAAAGGATATAGAGTAGGGGAAATTCCAATAATCTTTGTAGATCGCCAGTTTGGAAAATCAAAGCTGTCAAAAGCCATTGCTGTAGAGGCGTTTTTCTTAGTCTTAAAGTTAAGGATTAGGGGAGAGAAGTGAAGATATTATTAATAAATCCTCCCAAATACGACAAAAGGCTCTACACTCTCAGAGATGAGATATGTTTTCAGAATGTCAAATACGTACCTTTTCCTCTCAGACTTGCACAGGTTGCCAGCGTATTAAAACATATTTCTGATGTTCAGGTTATTGATGCAAATGCGCTTGAGTTAGGCTGGTCGGAACTTGAGGAGCAAATGCCTGAATGTGACGCTGTGATATTCCAATCAGCAGCTGGCTTGATAGCGCATGATATGAAAGTAGCGGATATTGCAAAAAGAAAGTTCGGGAAAGATGTTAAAACGATTCTTATAGAAACTGTGCTAGCTCCTATATATCCGGAGCGAATGTTAGAGGATTTTATGAGTTTAGATATAATTGTACGAGGACAGCCAGAAGTAGTTATACCGGACATAATCAAAAACATAGAATCAAAGCTTAGAAATGTAAAAGGTATAGCGTTTAGAGATGTGAGCGGAAAGATTGTTGCAACAGACTCTGCCAACATCATGAACTCATTAGATGAACTGCCGTTCATGGCATACGATCTATTTTCGATGGACAGATATTCAATTGGCTACTTAGATCTTCCTTTTCACGAGAAACTGGTTCCCGGGATTAGAATAAGAACTACAAGGGATTGCCCATATGCATGTCCTTTTTGCATAATAGGCTCAAGCAGATGGAGGGGATATGACCGCAAGTGGAAAGCAATGTCTTCTGAAAGAGTGCTTAACGAGCTGGAGTATGTTGTCGATAAGTATAAGATTTATGGATTTTTTTTCTGGGACGAAACCTTTACTCTTGATCAGTCCCGTGCAGAGAAAATATGTGATGGAATAATAAATAGAAATCTCAATCTCCAGTGGCGCTGTTTAACCAGAATAGATCGTATTAACCAAAATCTTCTCTGGAAAATGGCTAGAGCAGGATGCAAACTCATAGAATATGGCATAGAATCCGGAGATCCATCAGTCAGGAAAGATATGCAGAAGAATTTCTCAAATCAAGAAGCAATTAATGCTATTAAACAGACAAAGGAGGCTGGTATAAAGGCAAACTGTGACTTAATAGTAGGTATGCCCTGGGACGACAAAAATACGCTGCATAGAACGTTTGAGCTTGCAAAGGAACTGGATGCTGATAATATCCATCTCACAATGGCGTTTCCTTATCCAAAAACGCAACTTTTTGACATCGCAGAGAAAGAGAATTTGATCGCTGCAAGCGATATATATCCGCTTATAGTTGGGAAGCGGGTGCGTGTCGGAGCGCGCTCTGTTATGCAGACTAGAAGATTATCAGTCGATGAGCTTGAAAAAATCTGGAAGAAGATGAGAAAGGGAATTAACAGATATTATATATTTAAGAATGTCATTAAAAGACCTTCTGTAATTAGAGATATTTTGAGAAAACGAGGGTTTCCCGCAATACTGAAAGGGATGCGCATGCTGGTAAAGAACACATAACTTATGTAGGAGCTATATATGAAACTTTCTATTGTTGTGCCTGTGTATAATGAGAAAAATACCATACTTAAGATTATAGAAAAAGTAAAAGCTCTGGACGTAGAAAAAGAGATAATAATTGTTGATGACTGTTCTACAGACGGTACACGTGAGATTCTAAAAGAAAAACTGGACGGCAAATATCGGGAGGTAAGAATTTTTTATAATATCTCGAATCAAGGCAAGGGAGCAGCTCTGCGTACAGGCTTCAAGCATGTTAAAGGCGAGATTATAGCAATTCAGGACGCTGATTTAGAATATGAGCCTGAAGAGATTAAGGAGCTGATAAAGCCTATTACTGACGGGTTTGCTGATGTTGTTTACGGGTCAAGACTATCAGGAGGCAAGCCTCAGAGAATGTATCTCTTCTGGCACTTAGCAGGGAACAAATTCCTGACACTAATAACAAATTTGCTGTACAACACAACAATTTCCGATATGGAAACATGTTATAAGGTTATGACAAAAAGAGTTCTGGATTCCCTTAACTTAAAGTCAAGGCGTTTTAACATAGAACCTGAAATTACTGCAAAGATATTTAAACAGCACTACAGAGTGTATGAAATGCCAATCTCTTATTATGGGAGAGATTATTCGGAAGGGAAGAAGATCTGCTGGATAGATGGTTTCTCTGCGATCTGGACATTAATAAAATATCGCTTTATTGATTAGATGAAAAGAACTAGTTTCCTGCATTTTAAGCTGTTGATATGCATCCTGATTTTCTATCTCATTATTATTGGCACTATTGCAAGCCGCTATGATTTTAATCTTAGCTGTTTTGTAAATTTAGGAGAAAAAAGTTCTTTAGTTACAAAAAAACTGGTTCCTCCAAATTTTGTAATTATGAAAAATATTAGTGGATACGATGGACAGGCGTATTATTATGCAGCATCTGACCCTTTCATAAAGACAAATTTTCACCGTATAGATTTAAAAAAATACCAGCGTTTTCTTTACCCCTTTTTGGCATATATACTGGCTCTTGGCAATAAGGCTCTTTTGCCCTTGACCCTCTTGATTGTTAATATAATTTCAATTCTGGTAGGCACTCTGTTTTTATCAATAATTCTCAAAAAACACAATGTGAGTATCTGGTATGCTTTAATTTATTCTTTGGGAATAGGTAATATTGTAGCTTTTCAATACAATTTAACAACCCCCCTTTTTCTATGTTTGATACTAATAGGAATTTATTTTTATGAAGAGAAAAAAATAGCCTCAACAGCTCTTTTCTTTTCGCTTGCACTTCTTACAAGGGAAATTGCAGGGCTTATAATATTAGTTTTTTTAATGTATGAATTTTTTGAAAAAAGGTATAAAAACAGCTTTGTAATCATTCTATCCTTCATACCTTTCATTCTTCTTCAATTTTTTCTGTATCAGAGGCTTGGCGAAATACCCATTCTTGGTTCTTCAGGACATATTACCCTGCCCTTTGCTGGTATAATACAAGAAATAAGCAGTATCAACCTGAGTGGCGGAGGTATTAAACACATACTTAGAGAAATAAGTGTTATCCCGTATTTCTGCTTCGTGATGTTAGTTCTTGCTGTTTCCATAGTAAAACTTTTAAGAAATAAGAATATATACAACTGGAACTTGTTTGTTCAGGCGTTTGTACCTATTTTTATGTGCTTCTCTATCTGGGAAGCATCAGCCGCAGCAACAAGAATAACATTTGCCATTTTCCCTTTTATGATTCTGAGCTACGCAAAAGACAGGGATAAGCTTTCAAAGTATCTGTTTATCGGAGCAGGACTTCTTACAGTTGCAGTCATTATCCGAATACTCTTCATAAGTCCAGTACATCCGTATTACCTATCCTGATTTTTTAACTGTTTTTTTTGCCACAGGCTTTTTCTTCTTTGCTTTAGGTTCTTCTTTCTTTTTCCCAACCTTTTTTTCCAACTTTTTTTTCTCAACTTTTATTTCTGTTTTTTTAGGCTCTTTAACAGGTTTTTCTGCAACCTGTTCATTTTTTGGAACCTCTAATGCTTTTAGTATGGTATCAAGTTTTCTGTTAAGTTGCTCAAATTCTTTTATAAATTGTTCAGGTTTATTTGATCCGGAATCTCTACTGCTGAATCTTCCCGAATCTCTTCCTCCGGATCTATTATAACTTCCTCTATCAGGTCTTCTTGAATCTCTATCACCATATCTGCTGGAATTCCCGGTTTTTTCAAAACAATCACTGCAGTAAACAGGTTTACCTTCAGTGGGTTTGAAAGGGACTTCACATCTCTTACCGCATTTGTCGCAGGTTACTTCATGCATCTGCTTTTCAAAGCTGCGTTTTCCAGAATCCCTTCCGCCAAATCTTCCAGAATCTCTTCCTGAGTCTCTTCCTGAGTCTCTTTTGCTAAATTTAGCATATCGATCAAAGTCTCTCATACTGCCTCCTCATTAATTATAGATTTATTAATTATATTTCTTCGTTCATGCTTGTGCATGGCGGAGAGGCCGGGATTCGAACCCGGGGTGGAGTTACCCCCACAACTGCTTAGCAGGCAGCTGCCTTCAGCCGCTCGGCCACCTCTCCTGGATAAATACTGATAACGAAGTTCTGGCGGAGGGAGTAGGATTTGAACCCACGTTCCGTTGCCGGAAAACGGTTTTCAAGACCGCCGCTTTCAGCCACTCAGCCATCCCTCCGATCTTTATTTAATAAGATTCAGTCCTTTCAGGTACTTGTAATAATCACTGTCCGTTGTAAGGATTATTGTGCTGTTCTCATCAATGGTCTTTTTATACGTCTCAAGGGTTTTTAAGAATGAATAAAACTCAGGATCCTGGTTATATGCCGCGGCATAGATGCCTATTACCTCAGCATCCGCCTTGCCTTTTAACCCCTCAGCCTGCCTATATGCTTCAGATGTAATTAGTTTGAGTTCCTTTCCTCTCTGTCCGTCTATTTCAGCGCGTCTGCCCTGTCCTTCAGAGCGATATTGTTCAGCAGCGCGCTTTCTCTCGGAAATCATACGATCATAGACTTTTCTCCTTACATCTTCTACATAATTGACCCGCTTAATTCGCACATCAACAAGTTCTATGCCATACTTGGGAGCAAGTTCTTTTGCATCGTGTAAGATTATCTCCTCTAATTTGTTCCGGCCTACTTCTATGCGTTCAAGGGCTTCGTCAGTAATTATTACGTCTTTCCCCACTTCTTTCACCTCGTCTACAATGCGATTGGAATTTCTTACTGTCTCAACAAGGAGATGCCTTGTAATTGTATCCCTGGTTGCTGAATTGATAATGTCATCAATCCTTGCGTGAGCTCCCATCTCATTGTTCACTGACTGCAGAAATTTCAACGCATCAACAATCTTCCAACGCGCAGTAGCATCAACCCAGATATATTTTTTATCATTGGTGGGAATCTGATTGGGATCGCCATCCCACTCAAGAAGCCGTTTCTCAAAGTAACGCGCTTTCTGAATAAATGGTTTTTTAAAGTGCAGTCCTGCGTTTGTAATTGGATTACCAACAGGTTTGCCAAATTGGGTTATCACAACCTGTTTCGTCTCATCTACAACATACATCACACCGCTCATAGCTATAAGTATTATTAAGATAATTAAGGCAATAAATACATTCAAAAGCTTTTTCATTATTTTACTCCTCCTTTTTGTCCAAGATTAAGCAGTGGCAATATTGAAGACTGCTTCGGGTCAATTATATACTTTTCTTTTGCATTAGGTAAAACCTCCATCATTGTCTCTAAGTAAAGCCTTTTTTGGGTTATATCCGGGGCTTTCTTGTATTCCGCTAGTACTGTCGAGAATCTCTCTGCTTCACCTTTTGCTCTGTTTATTTTGTCCAGAGCGTATCCTTCAGCCTCTCGTATTGTTTGCTCAGCCTCTCCCTTAGCTCGCGGGATAATCTTGTTATACGCCTGCCGCGCCTGGTTGATTACCCTCTCTCTTTCCTGCTTCGCCTCATTAACCTCGTTAAATGCAGGTTTTACTTCATCAGGAGGATTTACATCCTGAAGTTTCACAGTAACAATCTGAATCCCTGTTTCATACTTATCCAATATCTTTTGCATCTCAATATGTGCAAGGTCATCAATCTCTTCTCTCTTTGTGCTGAGGACCTCATCCACGCTGTAGTTACCTACGAACCTCCGCATCACTACCTCGGAGATATCACGTACATTATCCTCAGGATCTCTGGTATTAAAAAGTAGTTGTACTGGATCTTTTACCCTGAACTGCACAATCCAGCGCACATCAAGAATATTGAGATCGCCTGTAAGCATCAGAGATTCATCAAGATAAGAACCGGTTGAATATTGGGTTCTTACTCCTGAACGAAGAGTCCTCACGCCAAACTCCTGTTTAAATATACGCTCAACTTTTACAGGGATTACCTTGTCTATTCCAAAGGGCAGTTTCATATGTAATCCTGATCCGACTGGCGGAGCAATATATTTGCCGAAGCGCCGCACAACGCCAACCTCATCCGGGCCAATGGAATAGATTGCGCTTTTTAGCAGTATCAATATAAACAGTCCAACAACTATAAGCGGAACTACTCCTCCAAACTTACTGAGCTTTTGCTTTCCCAAATTAATCATGCGTTCTAAATCATCCTGACCATTACCACCGTATTCCATAACTTCTCCTTTTTATTCTATAATCTCCATCCCATCCATGTAGGGCTGGAGAGCTTTGGGGATGGAAACACTTCCATCTTCCTTTTGATTATTTTCCAGAAGCGCAACAACAGTTCTTGCAAGAGCCACACCAGAACCATTTAAGGTGTGCACAAACTCTACCTTTTCTGTCTGTTTTCTTCTGAACCTTATATTAGCACGTCTTGCCTGAAAATCCTCAAAATTACTACAGGAAGAAACTTCAAAATACTTATTTTGTCCAGCTCCCCATACCTCAATATCATAGCATTTTGCTGCTGCAAATGAAATATCTGTTGTATTCAGCACAATAACCCTGTATGGAAGCTCCAATTGACGAAGTATGGTTTCTGCGTTTTCAAGTAAAGATTCAAGCTCATCATAAGAGTTCTCAGGTGTTACAAACTTTACCATTTCAACCTTATCAAACTGATGTACCCTATTAAGTCCTCTGGTGTCTTTCCCATAAGAGCCGGCTTCTCTTCTAAAGCATGGAGAATACGCTGTATAGCAGATTGGCAAATCATCCTCTTTTAATACCTCGTCTCTATGTATATTTGTAACAGGTACTTCTGCAGTTGGTATGAGAAAAAAATCGTCTATCTCGCATCTATACATATCTTCTTCCATTTTGGGCAGCTGCCCTGTGCCTATCATAGAAAGCCTGTTTGCTATAAAGGGAGTTGATACTTCTTTATAGCCATGCTTTTTTGTGTGAATATCAAGCATAAAATTTATAAGCGCTCTTTCAAGCCTAGCGCCCGAGCCCTTGTAAAGACAAAAGTGGCTGCCTGTTATCTTTGAAGCTCTCTCAAAATCCAGTATATCCAGACGTTTTGCAATTTCCCAGTGAGTCTTTGGAGCAAAAGTAAATTTTGGTATTTCCCCCCATTTTTTAATCTCAACATTGTCCTTTTCTGACTTGCCAATTGGCGTTGTCTTGTGTGGAATATTTGGGACAAACAGTAGCTTTTGTCGCAAATTTTTATCTACTTCTCCCAAACTCTCATCTAATTTCTTGATTTTTTGGGATATGACTCTTATTGCAGTTTTATATGCATCTGCAGATTTGCCCTCTTTTTCAAGTCTTGGAATTTCTGAAGAAGCAAGATTCCTTCGTTGCTTAAGGATTTCCGCTTCTCCAAGTAACAACCTTCTAGCTTTATCAATGGCTAATATTTCATCAATATCCACTGACATATTTCTGTTTTTTACTGCTTTCTTTACACAACTCGTTTTTTCTCTTATAAATTTTATATCCAGCATGATATTAACTCCCACAAAACTGTTCCGCATTATGAACAACATTTAGGGCTTTGTCAATATTCTTATTGAAAAGTGTCAGATAAAATTTAAAAGTGCACAGTTTTTAAGCGATTTAAGTTTTAAAAGTGCACACCTAAAAAGCCCCCAAGAATTGGGGGTTTGGGGCATACGTGTTAAGTTAAGCGATGCATTTTCTGATTATGGGTTTCTCAA
>JAHJDO010000094.1 GCA_018812485.1 bacterium
TGATTGCTATTACAACCAAAAGTTCTATTAAAGTAAAGGACGCCCTGTTTAGAAGCCATGCCTTCACCTCATAGACCAAACCGTGCGTGCGGTTTTCCCTCACACGGCTTTCCCCCTGAGTTTCTTTATGTAGCATTCGTTGAGTACTAAAGTAAGTTTGGAACATAACATACCCCCTTTTCATAAAAGTAAGCATTCGACCATTTCCGAGTGCCAGATATACCTTTTCGTTGTTTTCGTCGTCTCCAGAATATACGAAGTTGCGCACATGCATAATTATTCATAATTCAATCCTAAACATCACCACCATTTAAGTCAATAAAAATATACCTTCCCCTCTGAAAAGCATCTTTATTTGCAAAATTCATAATTCTTTTCATCCATCATTTTGTTACTCATATCTTTTTCTCCATTTAAATTTCTATTCTTTCTCCCCTGTAGCCTGGGCTATATCTATAATTGGAGGTTGGGCGGCCAATTCTGTAAGTGTAACGCAAAAATTAGGATGATTCTGAATTAACGAACCAGGGCATTCCGCTGTTATCGGGCCAAAAAGAGCTCTCCTCAAAACCCCAGCATGCCAGGAACGCATAAAAGTAAGATGTATTTTTTTTTGACATAAGAAGTTCATACATGCCCAATGTTACAGCACGGGTAGGCAAAATTTTGAGATTCCCATTTGTTCCTCCCATTGCCATCTGAACTGTACTCTCTCGAGAAATAGTAAGCACTCTAGCTCTAGTGTTTCTCATTTCTTTAACTGTCATCGTATTTCCATGTTCAGGAGGATCATTAAAAGCAAAATGTCCTGTAATCCCAAACCCTCCATAACAAATATCCACTCCGCCAATTTCTTCAATCTTCTTAGTAACAACTTCTGGATCATGAGGATCAGGGAAATTAATATTCCGCACATCAAAATTCAAATCTATATCTAATTTGTCCACAAAGCTTCTTTTCATAAAACTATAAAAACCAAGCGGATGGTCATGCGGAATAATCTCCTCATTGTCTCCTACATATTCGTCCATCATAAAAAGAACAAGATTTTTAAGAGAGATTTTTTCTTTGTTACAGATATCTGCAAGATATAAATAATCTAATGGACCAACAGGAAGTATTAAATACGTTTTTTCATCCTGAGAGTTCTTCACCTTAATATGATCAGCAATCTCGCGGGCAATTCTAACATTCAGATCATGTAGGGCAGGCACAACTGTAAATTTAATATTCCTGCAATTTAATAAGTCTTGTTTAGTTTTTGCATAATAGTCCATATTTATTTCCTCCTGCTAATTATATTCGCTGCTTTACCTTCTGAACCAAGCGCACAGATTATTTTTTTCATATCCTGCTTCAGACGATTCTTGCATTCCTGCATAATTTTCCACGGATGCCAAAGATGTGCCATTTTATCCGTCAATTCATTAAAATACTTAATATAATTAAATCTGAATGGTTCTCCAAAATTTATCTTGGCCATTCCTCCCCGTGCAAGTCTTGAGATGTCATCAAGAGAAATGCCGCATGTGCCATGCTGAACAAGAGGAATTGAAATAGAATCACGTAATTTCTCTAATAATTTGAAATCTATCCCCTCCTGTTTTTCATAAACCCCATGTGTTGTTCCCACAGATATAGCAAGCATATCAATGTCCACTTCCTTAACAAAACGCAACGCTTCGTCAATTCTTGTCTTAGCTGGAGTTATAGACGGTAAGACAGGAACAGGAATTCTGCCTATTAACGCTTCTTTTTCAGGTTCATTTCCTTTTACATATCCTACTTCTGCTTCAACCGAAACGCCCAAAACACTGGCTACTTTCACTACCTCACGAGTTTCTTCAATATTTTTATCAAGAGGGTAATTAGATGCATCAAACATTACAGAACTGAATCCTGCTTTCATTGCTTTTACGACCGAAGTAAAACTTTTTCCATGGTCAAGCTGAACAGCAACAGGCACAGTGATCTCAAGTTCACTGCAAAGAAACTCAGCCAAATTCAGATAATAATCAAATCCTCTGTATTCACAATTCGGCTCATACACCTGCAGGATCAAGGGTGTATTAAGCTCTTGAGCTGCCTCCAGTGCAGCGCGCGCTATATCATAAGAGCCGCCATTTGTATTTAAAGCAGGTACAGCGTAATTATTATCTCTCGCATCGTTAACCAGTATCTTTGCGCTATAAAATTTCATAATTTTAAAATAGATTTTGCATTATTTGAATAAAAGTTGTTTTTTTCATGTTCACTGAGAGATAAGTCTTTTAAAAGTTTTTCTTCTCTTTTCAAAACAAGTCCTACTTCACTGTAATGAACATCCGTTCCGAATAACACTTTGTCCCACGCTCCTTCCCACCATAGATATTCCTTAAAGAATTCCGGTTTTCTTTGAGCACGCCAACCGGGAGTTGCTCCTGTTATATCTACATAGAAATTAGGGATCATTCTTGCAAGATCCGATGCTTCTGAAAACCACGACACTCCCATATGAGCGCATATAACATTTATTTCTGGAAAAGACCTTGCAATTCTCTCGATATGTATTGGACGTGTATGCGCTGAAGAAGGGATCCCCTTATAATTGCTTTTCGGAGGACCTAATATTCCGCTGTGGAAAAGAATAGACACTTCCAATTCTGCGGCTTTTTCATATACTGGGAAAAATCTTTCATCATCGTAATCAAAATTTGGCATTGTCATTTTAAGAGCTTTAAAACCTCTCTCTTTAAATCGCAAAACATCTTCCGGCAGATCCTCTCCAAGACGAAAATACGCAAATCCAATTATTCTATCAGAATACTTTATAAAAGCTTCTTCAACGTCATTATTGTCTTTATGCTCAAAAATACTGCCAAGACCGCTTATGCAGACAATATCAATGCCAAGATTATTATAAGTCTCTAACATTTTTTCAATATAGTCAGGTTCATCAATATAGTGAGCGTGAAAATCAATTTTCATCAACACATTTCCTCCGATTCTATCTTTTTAACCTCTTTAAAAGCATTAGTAAGAAATTTCTGCCTGTCTTCATCGAATCCTTCTGTGAATTTCTCAGTCAGCCATGCTTCAACCATTTGTACTGCCACTTGAGGGGCTACAATCCATGCGCCAAAAGTCAGAATATTTGAATTATTTACAACTTTTGCCATACCTGCTGAATAAACTGACTCACAAGACACAGCATATACTCCTTTGAATTTGTTGGCAGCAACAGCCATGCCTGCTCCTGTGCCGCAAATAAGTATTCCTTTATCTAATTCGCCATTTTGAACCTTTTTCGCCACTACAGGCGCAACTTGATAATAAGCTTTAAATTCATCCTGAGAGGTCATTCCAAGATCACGTATCTCAATATCCTGCTTCTCTAACAAATAATTTTTTATTTCTTCCTTTAAGCCAAATCCGGACTTATCAGCCCCAATTCCTATAATCATATTTTCTCTCCTTCTCAATATTTAAAATTTATATACACCGGTAATCTGTCCCATAACAGCAATGGCTATAGTGACACAAACAGCGCCTACTATAGTCATAATTATCCCGGCTTTTGCCATATCCTTGATTGAAAAATATCCTGAAGAGTATGGGATTACATTTGTAGGGGTGGATGTTACAAGAATGAATGCGAGTGAACTGGTTATTGCTGCAGGAGCGGCAAGTAGCCAGGGATTTAGTCCTAAATCCTGAGCCAGGGCTATTATGAGAGGGATAATGATAATCCCTGTTACTGTATTACTTGAGAAAGCAACCTTTAATAACGAAACTATCAAAATAATAGCAAATATTCGGATAAGAGAAGATACTTCTCCTATTTTTCCGAACATTGCCCACGCAAGCCATCTTGCTGCTCCTGTCTTATAGAGCATCATGCCAATGGAAAGTCCTGAAACTACGAGTACTATTCCTCCCCAATCTATCTCGGACTGAGCCTCTTTCCAACTCAATATCGAAATAAAGGGAAAGAAAAATAGAAGCGCAGAAAAAAGAGCTATCTGCGAAATAGATAAACTTATAATGCCTCCTGTCATTTTTCTTAACAGGGGCGCTCCTAACCACAGAACAACAGTTAATAGAAAAATCGCTATGGTCTTCTTTTCATTACTGCTTAAAGAGCCATGCTGTTCTAACTCTTTCTTTATCTCGTTTTTACTTATTGAAAGCTCCTTAATTTCCAGAGGAAATACTTTCAGCAGAATAATCCATGCACACGGGACTAATAAGACTGCTGAAGGGACACCTATCGTCATCCACTGAATAAAATTAATGTTAATACCTGCCAAATCTCGTAAAAATCCTATAGCAAGCGGGTTTGAACCACATCCTGCAGGAGTGCCAATTCCGCCTATAATCGGTCCCCATGCGCAAGAGATCATAAGAGCGCGGCCAAAATTGCTTTTCAAGGGTTTAATGTTCTCTCTTTTTAGAATACTTACACCTAACGGCAACAATATAGCAGCAACCGCCATATCTGTAATCCACATAGACAAGAGCATGCCAACAACAAGAAATCCCAGAATAACTCTGGAAGTTTTTGTTCCCACACAATGTAAAATTAGCGAAGCCAGCCTGTTTCCAAGCCCTGATTTTGTTATTGCGGCAGAAATAATCAAAACTCCAATGAAAAAGCAGATTATCTCATTTCCGAACCCGGCTTTTACAATCTCTTTAAATGTATCTACTCTGAGAACAGCAAGCAATACCATAGAGAACAAGCCTGTAACTGCAAACGGAAGAGCTTCAGTAAACCACAGAAGCACAGCAAAGAATAGAATTGCTATAGAAAGTCTGCCTGCAGAACTCAAGACGATCAAATCTCCTGAGGAAGTTTTTAAGTTCGGAAAATATGGGAATATACAGATAAGATATAGCGAGACAAGTGCGATAAAAATGATTAATCCGTTTTTTTTATGGTTATTCTTTGTTTCCATTTACAATTCTCTCAATTCAAACACGTTTTAAGCAATTCACCAACCTGGCTTGGCCTGTCAGCAACAAGGGCACCTGCTTTGCTTAATGCCCCAATTTTGCCCGCAACTGTACCCTTGCCTGCGGTTGCAATTGCTCCTGCATGACCCATTCTTTTGCCTATAGGAGCAGTTCTTCCTGCAATGAAAGCAATTACCGGCTTGGTAAACCGCCTGGATTTAATTTCCTCAGCTACTTCTTCTTCCATTGTTCCGCCTAACTCGCCGATCATTACAAGCGCATCAGTACAATTATCTCTCTCAAATAAAGGAAGAACCTCTGCAAATCTGGTGCAGGGAACAGAATCACCTCCTATGCCGATAAGCGAAGAAACGCCAAATCCAGCTTTTACAACCATGGCAGTTACCTCATTTGTAAGAGAACCACTGCGCGTGATAACTCCAATACTGCCTTTTTTATATACACGTTTAATCCAGTAAGGGAAAATCCCCATCATACTGACTTCGGGTGTTATTACTCCTGAAGTATTTCCGCCAATCACCATTGCACCAACTGAACGAGAACCAGTTCGTATCTGCATAGCATCGTGCACAGGAACACCTTCAGCAATAACAACAATTTTTTTAATCCCGGAATCGAGCGCTTCAAAAACTGCATCCTTTGCAAATGCGGGTGGCACAAAAAGAACAGAAGCATTAGCGCCGCATTCATGCATAGCCCGTCGTACTGTATTAAATACTTTTACGTTTTCTATAACTTGTCCTTCTTTGCCCGGTGTTACACCAGCAACTACATTAGTCCCCAGACCAATCA
Source organism: bacterium (assembly GCA_018812485.1). Lineage (NCBI taxonomy): Bacteria > bacterium. The sequence continues at coordinate 5,749 of JAHJDO010000094.1, forward strand.
TATGTTTTGTCCAGAAACTGCCCTCTTTGCCGGTAATTCCCTGAACCAGAACACGTGTGTCTTTATCAACAAAAACACTCATTTTGCGCTTCCTCCTGCCGCTAATTCCACAGCTTTTTTTACTGCGCTTTCAGTATCTTTTAATGGCTCAAGACCTATACCTCGAAGTATTTTATCTGCTTCTTCCTCACCGGTACCGCGAATCGCAGTTACAATTGGAACGTTGGGCTTCAACTTCCTGATCGCATCCGCAATACCCTGCGCCATTACATCTGCTCTGGCAATAGTTCCAAACGTAACAATTAAAATAACTTTAGGCTTATTTTTTAAGGTAAGTTCCATTGCCTGAACAGCTCTTGTATAATTTGGCCCGCCAAACTCTAAATAATTGGCAACGCTTCCGCCATAGTAATTAATAAGATCATAGACTGTATTGGTAAGCCCTGCGCCTGCGCACATGAGTCCGATGGTTCCGTCAAACTGCAGGTAAGGAATTGATTTTTCAGATGCTTCGTATTCAATATCGCTTTCAAAATAATCCCTTGTTAAAGTAAACCGTTTTTGTCTAAAAGAGGAATTATCATCTATAATAAGTTTGGCGTCCGCTGCTATTAACTTACCATCACTGGCAAGAACAAGCGGATTAATCTCCAGCAATTCCGCATCGTACCTGCAAAAAATATCAAACATTTTTGAAAGAATTTTTAATCCTTGTTTAAATGCATTACCTTTAAGACCAAGTCCAAACATGACATTGCGAGCCTGAAACGGTAAAAGCCCTTTGAAAATATCAATCTCTTCTTTAATGATTTTCTCCGGCGACTTCTTTGCAATATCTTCAACATCCACTCCACCTTCTAAAGATGCCATAACCAGTATTGAACTCAAAACAGGATTGATAGTAATTGCTAAATAAAACTCTTTTTCTATATTAAGCTTTTCTTCAATCAGAAGTCTTCTGATATTTGTGTGCGATGAAAAAATCTTTGTTGCTTTTTCTCTTGCTTCATCTTTCGTCGAAGCAAACTGAATCAGACCAGCCTTGCCCCTTCCTGCCTGAAGAACCTGTGCTTTTAACACGCAAGGCAATCCTACCTCTCCTATAGCTGTGTTAATATCTGTATCCCTATCAACAAGTTTTCCCTTTGGAACGGGAATCCCTGATTCCACAAAAAGTTCTTTAGTCTGATATTCAAATAATTTCATAGAATTTATTTGGGGTTACGCAACCCCTTCCCGTATTTCCGCCAGTATTCTCCCCACATCTCCTCATCAGTGGGTTTACTAGGCTCAAACGGCTCTGAAACCCATGTAACATTTATAAAATGCTTCCATGTAATATTCTCAGTTGTAATATTGCCTCCCCATGTACCGCACCCAAGTGTTACAGTTGAGGGCATTCCATTGAAAAAATTCCCGCCGTTAGCAGGTGCTTGCGGCTGACGGACCATAATGCGGCTTGTCTTAGCTGCCATAGACACTTTATCTATATAATCATGGTTAAACGTATAGATGCCCCATGAATGCCCTATTCCAGAATACTCTGTTAATTTAACTGTACAATCAATAGCATCGTCAATATTTTTGTATTTCCACAATGCCATAACAGGAGAAAGTTTTTCTCCGCTGAATCTGTCTCCTCCCGGATTTTTGCCAATTACCATAAGCATGCTGGTATTATCAGGTACCTCAATATCGGCATCCAAGGCGATTTTACACGCAGATACTGCTATAATCTTTGGATTCAGCGCCATCTTACCTGTTTTTTTGCTTGGAACCCACATCCATTTTTCAAGCTTTCTGCGTTCCTCGTCATTACATAAATATCCTCCGTTTTTCTTAAATGCTTCTACCATCGCATCAAAAATACTTCTATGAATAACTATTGAGTTGTCCGAAGAACAGGAGGTAGCGTAATCAAAGGTTTTGCTAATGCATATTTTTTTTGCTGCATCTTCAATATCTGCATCCTCTGCTACAATTATCACGGGATTACCAGCGCCTACTCCGTATGCAGGTGTACCGCTTGAATATGCAGCTTTTACCATTGCAGCGCCGCCTGTTGCGAGTATCAGGTCAACCTGACGCATTAATTCCTGACTCAGTTCAACAGTCGGTTCTTTTATGTACTGCACTAAATCCTGAGGAGCACCAACTTTCCTTAATCCCTCACGCATTAAATCGCATACCAATTTGCAGGATCTATTTGCTTTTGGGTGAGGAGCAAATATAACAGCATTTCTTCCCTTAAGAATGGATACAGCATTACTTGCAGGTGTAGCCGTAGGATTCGTAACAGGTGTTAAGGCGCCAACCACACCAACCGGTTTTGCATATTTTGTAATCTTTTTTTCTTTGTCATGTTCAATAACACCAACGCTTTTCTGTCCCTTGATACTGCTAACAACACCGAGAACCTTAACCTTATGCTTGGTAATTTTATCTTTGTAATTGCCCATTCCTGTTTCCTCAACAGCAATCTTTGCGCATGCCTGAATGTTTTTATCGTTGTATACCTGCCAGCCTACGGATAAGCACACTTCATCTATTTGTTCCTGCGAGTAATGCTCAATCTGCACCTGAGCATTGCGGGCTCGTTTCAGTAATTCAGTTATAACTTTTTGATCTTCTGTCATTTGTTTGATCTCCTCAGCATGTCTTTTGCCGCGTCTATAATATGGCTGACATTTGTTTTATGTTTATTCAATAAGTACTCTGCTGTTGCAACTTCACCAAACCTATCAGGAATTCCGAGACGCTTCACTTTCGTGGGATAATGTTCACTCAGGACTTCGCACACAGCCCCGCCAAGACCTCCCAGAATATTCTGATTTTCAATTGTTATCACACCCTTGGTCTTCTCTGCAGACAGAATAAGCGAATTCTCGTCAAATGGCTTTACGGAAGGATAATGAATCAGTTCTGCATCAATTCCCTGTTTCTCTAATTCCTGAAGAGATTTCAGGGCAATATGAGTCATATAACCCGTGCTAATAAGTGTGATATCTTTCCCTTCTTTTACGACAACAGCCTTTTCCGGATTAAATGTATAATCTTCGTCAAATATTTTCCCCATTTTGGAGCGTATCAATTGCATATAAGTCGGCTGTTTAGTTTCAGCCATATAATGAAGCACTGAACGGAGTTCATAAACATCGCATGGCGAATAAACATGCATATTTGGCATTATGCGCATAATAGCGAGATCCTGAAAGCACATATGAGTTCCGCCGTTAGGACCTGCTGTGATCCCGGGTGCTGTCCCGATTATCTTTACATTATTATTTGCATACGCCACGGAGATTGTTGCTTGATCATATACACGTCTGGACGCAAAACATGTAAAGCTAGCACAGAATGGGATTTTTCCCTCTGAAGCCAGACCTGCTCCAATACAGATCATGTTTGCTTCTGAAACACCTACATTAACAAAATTCTTCGGATGTTCTTTTAAAACAGTGGGATTTGTTCCGGACGCTTTACTTAAATCAGCCTCTACAACCATAACCTGAGGATTTTCCTTAATTAACTCGTTTAATGTTAATGCATATACTCTTCTCATTTCCTCTTCATGCAGCTTAGCCATTTCTTTCATCTCCTCAATATGGAAGTTTTATATTCTTATCCACAAGTGCATTCATATACTTCTTGTACGCTTCTTCATCCGGAACCTTTATATTGTGACTTTCAGGCTTATTTTCAATAATTGTATTCCCCTTGCCTTTGATCGTATGTGCTATAACCATTGCAGGTTTATTTTCTACTGCAATTGCCTTATTAATCGTAGTATAAATCTCGTTCCAGTCATGACCATCCATCTCAAAAACTTTCCAGCCAAAACTCTGCCACTTATCCGTTAAAGGTTCCAATGAAAGGATATCATCTGTGAAACCATCAATCTGTAACTTGTTGTAATCACAAATAACCACGAGATTATCTAATTTGTTATGTGCTGCAAACATAGCTGCTTCCCAGATTTGTCCTTCATTACTTTCTCCATCCCCAATAATGCAGAAGGTTCTATATGATTTATTATCCAGCTTTCCTGCTAAAGCGATTCCGCAGGCACATGAGAGCCCCTGTCCAAGGGAGCCTGCTGACATATCAATACCTGGGGTAAGGATCTGATCCATATGAGAAGGCAATCTTGTTCCATTTGCATTCAGAGTAGGCAGCCAACTCTTTGGGAAAAATCCCTTATATGCCAGAGCTGTATATATAACTGGACCAGCATGCCCTTTGGAAAGAACAAGACGATCACGTCCATGCCAGCGAGGATTTTTTGAGTCAATATTCATTATTCGGTAGTATAGTGTAATGATTATTTCTACCAGGCTCAACGCCCCTCCCAGATGTCCTGAACCTGCCCGGCATATCATGTCTGTAATTACATAACGAAACTCCTTTGCCAATTGATCAAACCTATGCTCATTAAATTTCTTACTCATGAATAATATCTCTTCTTTATAAACTGATGGCTGCTTGAATTAATTGCCAGAATCCCAGCACCTATTGCTCCTGTATATTCTCCGCTTTTTGAGAAAATAATCTCTAGATTAACGCGCGCTTCTTCTACTGCATAAGCCCTTATTTTTCGCTCAATAAGAATCCTGACTTTGTTTTCAAAATCATTTAATATCCCACTTATTATTACTTTCTCAGGATTGAAAATATTTACTAAGTTTGCAATTAATATACCTGTGTTCTTTGCCAGTTTCTCAAAGAGAGACAGAACAAACTTATTTCCTTTTTTTGCTTCATATATTACGTCATTAAGAGTAATCTTATCTTTTTTCGCAATAATTTCTTTTGAGAGTTCTGTGCCGGAATTTTTTTTAATTGCCTGTCTTACTTCATTTAGTATTGACTTACCACTATTCCATGCCTCTATACATCCCTTTGCGCCACATTCGCACTGAGTGGCATTATTGAAAAGAATAGTATGTCCTACTAATCCCGCTGCATTACTTATTCCCCTGTATATCTTGTCATCTATTACAATTCCAAGAACTATCCCATAACGAACAAGGAGAAATAAAAAGTTCTTTGACTCTTTTCCTGCACCTATATATTGTTCTGCAACAAGAGGTGTTCTTCCATTCGTATCGATGGATATTGGAATAGGAAATTCATTTTCTAATGTTTCTTTTATTGAAGTCTGGAGTAGATATCCTCTATTAAGATGTGAATGGATGTTATTCCTTATGTTAACCAAAAGAGGAAATCCAATACCTATCCCAATTATATACTTCATTTTAATTCTATTTTCCTCTATCAATCTCTTGATTAACTTAACAAGATTTGATGTAATCTTATTTATATCCTTGATATTCTCGATAGGCATTTTTTCTACTACAATAGGATTCATAGCAAAATCTACAATTGACACTCTGATATTTATCTGAGCTTCCATGTCTATCCCGATTGCATAAGCAATTTGGGGAATGACGCTTAAAGCTATGGGCTTACGCCCTCCTGTGCTTTCGCTTTGTCCAATTTCTTGGATAATTTTATGTTTAATTAAATCATCTACGAAATTAGTGATAGTAGCTGGAGAAAGGTGCAACTCTTTCCCAATATTCTGACGTGATATACCCAGATTTGCTCTGATAAAATCAATTACTCGAAGTTTGTAATATTCTTGTTTTTTTATCTTTTTATCCATGTCAATTAAATTATACAAACATACAATCAATTGTCAAGACTTTTTTTATTTCTGAAGTAAGTTTGTTTAATTTAATGCTGCAATTTATTTTTTATTCAGAATTAAATATTATCTCTAGCACCGATTTTAAATTAATTTGCATTATGCTAATTTTGCGTTTTAAAAAATAGACAAAATTAACATTAGCTAGCTGTATTCTTTATATTTAAAATAATAAAAACAAAAAATTCAAAGAAAAGAAATAAGATTTTTTTGGATAAGAGAACAAGATTAACAATTAACAGCAGCAGTATCGAGTTTAATTCGAATAAGGTGCCTTATGCGAAGTTGCCGACATTAAACCTGCTTGTTTTCCTTGTTCTTTTTATAAAAAACTTCAGAGAGACAATGGAAAATAGCAGTAGCATTCACAACTAAATCCTTTCTGTTTTAAATTTACCTCCAATTTAAGAAATCCATGGTGAAATTTCAGATGTGCTTGACATATCTTTCACTGTATAGTATGCTTTCAACAAATGTTGAAAGCTAATATAATAGAGAAGCTAATAGGATGAAAGTCAAGGAGATAAGACAGCAAATCTTGAAAGACGTATATTCTTTATTGCTTTCACTTAAGATTAGTAAGATAGAACTAGATAAGAGAATTTCTAGCCAGAGATTTGATTTAGCGTTTAAGATAAAAATACAGAACCGGCAAGAATGGCTTTTGCTTTGTGAAATCAAGGAGCTCTTACAGCCACGTATGGCTCGTGAAATATCCGCCCGATTTAAAGAAAAGATTGCAAATTTAAATAAAGTTTATCCTGTTTTGATAACTGCTTTTCTGGGAGAAAGAACAAGGGAAATTCTTAAAAAAGAAGGCATAGGCTATCTAGATTTAGCGGGTAATTGTTTTTTAGAATTCAATAATGTTTATATAGAAAAAATTGTGGAGAAGAATCCTTTTGTTGGTAAAAGAAAATTAAAAACAATATTTAAACCAGTATCAAGCCGTATTTTGAGGGTATTACTTGATGAGCCTAAAAAAAACTGGAGGATATTGGAATTATCAAAAATTGCAGAAGTGAGTCTTGGCCAGACCTCTAATGTTTGTCGTTGGCTTTTAGATGAGGAGTACCTTAAGAAAGACAAGGGCTTTTATTCTTTAACTGAGCCAGGTAAGCTTTTGGATGAATGGTGTCAAAATTATACTTATACCCAAAACAAGATGTTTGCTTACTATTCCTTTGAACAGAATCTTGAAAAGTTAATTAAAAAAGTTCTACAAATTGGTAAAGATAAAAGTTTAGAATATACTTTGACACTTTTATCCGGTACTTCTCTGGTTGCTCCGTTTATCAGGGGTATATCCAGTTTACAGATGTATATTGCTGACAGTGAGGCTCTTTCTAAATGGGTGCGTTTACTTGATCTTCGGCCAGTGGAATCAGGAAGTAACATTTCTATGTATATCCCTTATGATGAAGGTGTGTTTTATAAGACACAAAAAGTAAATGGTATTAAGATAGTAAGTAACGTCCAATTGTATCTTGATCTCTATAATTATCCTGCACGAGGCAGAGAACAGGCTGAATTTTTAAGGAGAACAAAAATAAAGTTTTGATGAAATATGGTTAAGAGATTAATTACTGATTTAGATACGCGACTCGTAGAGGCATCAAAATCTATACTCTTAGAGATAATGACTATATTAGGTGCCTATAGAAGCTCACTTGTTTTGGTGGGTGGATGGGCGCCTTACTTTATTATAGAGAGTTTTAAATCTTCTGATGATGATTTCATTCATGCAGGTTCTCTAGATATTGATATTGCTGTTAATCCCAAGAAGATTTCTGAAGTTGAATATAAGTCAATACTTAAACTTATAGAAGAACGAAATTATACCCATTCTTTTGACAAAGAAGGCAGAGCTATACCTTATGCTTTTGAGAAAAATATTTCAATTCCAGGGTATAAAGATAAGCAGCCGATAGAGATTGATTTTTTGGGGCCTGAATATGGTGGCAGAGGAAAGCGAAGGCGTCATCAAATAGTCCAATCAGAGTTGTTTATAAGAAAAGCCAGAGGTATAGATATTGTTTTTGAACACTCTTTTATGTATAGGTTAAAAGGGAAGTTACCCAAAGGAGCATGTAACGAAATAGAGATCCAGATAGCTGATTTAGTTTCCGCATTAACTATGAAAGGCATAGTCCTTGGTGCGCGCTACAGCGAGAAGGATGCGTACGATATTTATTCCCTAATTTCCCATTACAAAGATGGCTTTAGTTCAGCAGCAGAAACGATAAAACCTTACCAAAAAGATAAACTTGTGAATGAAGGGATAGAAAGCATTAGGCAGAAGTTTAAGACAAAAGATTCTATTGGCCCACAGTGGGTGGCGGATTTTCTAGTTAGTGGCAGAGAGTTCTCGAGCGAAGAAAGACAACGCTTAGTAACAGATTCTTATATGCAGGTTAATGAATTTTTAATACTGTTGTCAAAATGATTTAGATGCTTTTGCTTAAATAAAATAGTCGGATAGGGACGCTAACTTTTTACTGATGATTCCAAAACCACATGCAATAATCATCAACTAATTGCTTATTCCTGCCATGTTCTTTAACTTTAGTTTCTGCTAAAGGGACCTCAAACCTACGTCTTTCCTGTTTACCTCTTATGAATATACCATAGGTTTCAGGCAGAGGTGACTTGGCAAGGGCTATAAAGCCAGTTACCTTAATTCTATAATAGGTGTCTTCCAGAGGGCCGGTTTCTACAGAATACACAACCTCAAAAGGGAATGATAAGTTGCTAATTAAATATCTGTAGTATATTGCTAAAGTTTCTTTTGAGACAGTAGGAAGTTTTTCATTTTCTGAAATATTTAAAATCCGGCGAACCCTGTTTTCACCATCTTTTATGGACATTCCTGCCTCTTTTGCGTAATTTCCACCTTGACATGTTGGATTCTATACAAAATAGGTGGTTTTGTTAAATCACATGTCAAGCGCATTTAGAAATGTCCGGGTTTTGAAAAAATTAGTAGTGGTAAATTTTTATTTTTGTTTCCCTACTTTAAGTTGTTTTTGCGTTCTGGGAAATCCGATATTCACATGTTGAAAGCCGACACCTTCTGTAAGCCTCTTTTCAAAGCTCATCTCGTTTCTTATTTTTCCCAACCCTTACCCTCATTTATTTTCCAGTTCCCGAATTATATATCTTATCTTCTTTTGAACTTTTTTATAATCAACCTTTCCCCAAGCTTCTAAGATTGGAATATATTTAGGATTATTTGTTGCTTTTACTTTATCCAACAATAAAAAAATCAATTGACGGTTGCGATCCTTCAGGTAGGTCATATCATAATCATCTATACCACTTTCAAGTAACTTATTAAATCCTGCTAAAAGTTCATCAGAATACGCATCCATTTCAATTGCCCATCCCTTGTCAGTATATACAAGCAAAGGCAGGCGATAATCATATTTGATGGCCAGATAGTCATTCAATATTAGCCAATCAATTTTAGCAGTAATTTTATCTAATGCAAGAGCTTTGAAATAGCCGTAAGCAGCTGATGTATGTAGTTTAAGTTCGATAACTTTTTTATCTTTCGATCCTTTTAAGATTTTAGCAAGCAGAGACCGGCCACCTTGCATAATTATTTCATCCGCTCCTCTTAAAATACATTTAATTTCTTCAAACGGAAGCGCAGAAATCCCTTTTGTATCGAAATAAACAGGAACTCTGTGGACTTTTCTACCCATGTCTTTTCAAAATTCCTATTCCATTTTGATGGGAGGGAACTTTATCTATGTCTGGCATATTCATCGATAAGAGATTTTAAATCGGCTGACATTTGACCATGGGATTCAGGTAAATACTCTAATATTATATTCCCGTTCCATTTATTTTTAATAAGATAATCAACTACTTCTCTGCAAAAGCTATCAATCGGTAAGTGGTGGATGGTATCCCCTTTAGCTGAAAGATGGATATTTACAATATTGTCTTTATAATTTTTAAGCAAACTCCATATCCTTTTATTGTCCTTTATATGTGCAAGGTCAAGAGTCATAGGTAAATTAAACTCAACTATTTCATCGGGAGTAAACACTCTTCTTTTTCCAGAAAAAGTTTCAATACTAAAGATAATACTGTTCTTATACAAAACAGTGAAATACTCTAAGTTTTTAAGTGCCTTTTTCTGTATATCTTGATTTTTATTTGTATTATTGGGATGCAAAGTTATAGTCTTTACGCCAAGTATTCTTGCAAAATCAGCTATTTCCTTTCCCCATATTTTAAATCTTTCATCTGTAATAGGAGCTTGGACCGCGTGTATGCCCAAAACTTCTATGCCTAAATTCTTAATTTTTTCCGCTATCTCTTTCAAATATGCCCTAATAGGTTCATAGATATCCCAATAATAAGGCAAAGCTATTTCCACAGGTACATTTAGATTAGAAAACCTTTCTTCTATTTGTTCAATTTTATCAAATGACTGTCTAATTCCAAACTTAATCATTTAATCTCTTTCAGGATTTTTAACTTATCCCATTCTATATGCTTAAAATACGCTTTCTTATGTTCTCGAGAAGGAATATAAGAGAAAAAATTATCTGAATAATTATTTACGGTGAAATAAGTTTCTCCTGTAAGGTAATCTAAAACTTCTTCCAAATTTTGGGCAAGAAAAGAAACTTTACTGTTAATTAACGCTTTTACCATTTTTATAAAATCCCTAACATAAGCATAGTTGGTTACCCTTAAAGAATACTTCCAAGAATTATTGGATGAAGGTGGATAGAGATGAATGCCGTGTCTATGCCAGCTAAAAACAATTTCAAAAGGGTGCGAACCCATCCACTTGCTACTCTCGTACCAGTTCAAAAAGGCTTTTTTACTGTTCCTGTTCTTAATGGCAAGCATTCCTCCATCTCTTCTATCCGCCCATCTCCTATACATTCCCAAGGGTTTAAGACTTGAGGCTTCCTTACCAAAAGATGCTTTATAACATATGCTGGCTGTATTTAGATAATCACTTAAAGAACAACCTCCTGTCTTAATATTTTTCTGTAAATGGCACCCATAATCTTTCATTATTTTTGCTTTTTCTTTTTGAGAAATTATCCTATCCAATATATACTTACCTTTAATTTTTCCTGTACGAAAATCGTATGGAACCGTCTTTTTTACAATCTCTCCCTTTGTCTGTTTTATAAATTGCATAAATCTAATTGCTTCCTGAAATATCTTTTTAAATACTTTCTCTGTTTCTTTATTTCCTTTTTTAATATGTAAACTGCCCAGCTGGAAAAAATAGCAAAAGAAATCTTTTTCATATTTGGCAACACTAAAAGGGGTGCTTATCTCTTTCCCTTTTCTTTTTAAAGGTAAATAAAATTGTTCCCAGCGTTTCTCGTATTTATCTTTATAAGAAAAACAAACTCTGTTTGTTAAATCCTTTACTAAATTATATATCTCAAGATTCTCAATTATGCGAGAATTAGAAAGACGATCTAAACGATCTTCCACCTCACGAAAATTGATTTTAGGATTAATTTTGGATGTTTGTCTTCTGAATTTCATAAGAATTATATCTTTGAGTTTCTCTCTTTTCTTTTACTGCTTCTATAATATAATTTGTAATAGCTTCATTATACATAGATTTTTCAGTCTTTGTTCCTTTTATTGACTTACTCATAATTAACCTCCTCTTTTACTGCATGATATTTTACTTATGTTATAATTACTTAGCAACTGTTTTCCCCAATTTTCTTTTTTGGCAAATTTCTCTTTTGACTGGTGTTCTTCGCTGAGCTATTTTGCCAATTTTCCTCTGCAAAGTTCCCATCGGGCAAACCATACACCATGCACGCTGTTTCATTGGAATGCCTAAGACAATAGCAATTATAGTTGTTACTAAACACATTGTTACAAAAACTGCGCCTATGGCAATCAGATTACCGCCTGTTTGAATAATACGAAAAGACATCATTAAGAAACATAAAATAACGAATTTTTAGCCATATGGATATGATTTTTAGCCATTTGGGGGATTGGAAAATATACTTTAAATGTAATACAAAAATAGATGACAAAAATAAACAAAGAAAAGCTCACTACACTAAGACTTTATAGTCAGCAATGGCAAGACGTAGCAGAAATTGCTAATAAAAAGGAAACATCTGTAAGCCAGCAGATACGGGAAGCAGTGGAAGAGCAAAATCACCTAAATGGGGGATATTTTTTCACCCATTTGGGGGATTGAAAAATTCTGCTTTAAGTGTAATACAAAAACAGATGACAAAAATGACACAGAAAATTTTTATTAAAAAGATATTAGCTTAAATATGGAAAGGCTATTAACCACTAAACAATTAGCTGAGGTTTTACAAGTAGCACCTTCAACAGTCTATTTCTGGGTGCATAGTGGTTTTGTTCCATATATAAAACTAGGCAAATGTGTAAGATTTAATGAAAAAGCAGTATCCAAGTGGATTGAGAACAGGGGTAAAAAGGGAAGATTAACATATAAAATTGAGGTATAGTCCGAAGTAAGTATTTGACACCACTTATCACAACCTATTGCTATTCAATGCAGTTATATCAACATACTATTGATTTGTGCCCATTTTGTGCCCAAAGAGTGCCTAAAAAGCAAAAAAGCTAAGTAATATTTAGAAGAAGATTTGTATATCTAAAGAGAAACATATTCTCCTAAGAAACTTGACACCTGCATTATATAGTCATACAATTATTGCTCTGGTAACAAAGTTTGTTGTATGAAAACCACAAAATACGAGGTTCGTATATCAGTTGTTATGAGGCATAAAATATTGCAAAGGTTGTGTGAAAAAAGGGGGAGATATGGAGAATTATAGATTTGGTGTTATTTTTTGTGCTAAATGCGGCAGCCTTTTGGTTGATAGTGGATTCACTAGCCCTACCTCCTTAAAGTGTTATGAATGCGAAAATGTTGATGATTTCAAAGTAGGTAAGGTTCTTATGGATAGTCCTGATTCTAAGATTGAAGACCTGCTTAACCAAGCAGTTAGAGATGCACACATTGAAAAGCTACGAAGTAAGTTTGGGAAAAGAGATAAATTTACTAAGGGATAGAGGGATTTTAAGTTAAAAAAATAAGTAATTGATTTAAAGTGTCCTTATAATACCCGAAATGATGAAATATATTAAAATTATCAGCACGCTATTCGCTATCGTAGTAATCATGTTTTTTTTACACTGCACTATCAGTAATAAAGAAAATTTATATGCCTCCATAGGCGGAACTCTTTTAGGTTTTTTAGGCGCTTTTGTAATATACCAAATTAGCGTTATGATTGATGAAAAACATAAGAAAGAATCAAAAGAAAGAAATACAAAGTATATATACCAACTTTATAAAATGGAATTAGAGATAAATAAACATCATATAAACGATTTGATCAATAAAAAGTGGATACCTTTCTATAAATTAAAAACTATAACCAGAGATAAATTGTGGGGTGAGTTAGCTGATTATTGCAAAGATTTAAATTTAATGAAAAAACTCCAAGTTGCATATGGAGAATTTGAATTAATAAATAATAAATTTGATATTATGAATTCTGTAAGAATACATCAAAAAAGCACAGTAAATGAGAAGGAAAGGACGGAATTGAGTAAAGAACTCAAGGAACAACTTGAAGGAAGTATCGATTTAGGGCAAAAAGTCCTTAACGTGATACAGGAAAGTATAGGGATTTTAGATAAACCCATATAACAAAGAAGGTGTCAAATGTTTTTACTTTGGTCATACAGCATTTTCACAATTACGATATTTGTAGGCATATATTTATTAGTTAAGTATAAATTAAAACAAATAAAGCTTGTCTTTTGGTTATTCCTATTACCACTCATCGGAATTATTGGCATTCAAATTAAAGCAGATAAAATTTTTTCTACTCAACTCAGTGATATAAATATCAATTTAGCTCAAAAAGTTGAAACTTTAGAAAATAAAATAGAAAATTTAAAAGAGAACATGCATCATTATTATCAACAAACTAGGCATGAGATTTTTTACCAAAAAGACAAAGATGCAAGAATTAAAGTTTTCCCATATCCAACAGAAGAAGCAGTTGTTGTTTTTATCGAATTATCAGAGATTCCTGAAAAAAACTCAATAGCGTTTGGTTCTGAAACAGGTATTCGTTCTCCTGCCACGTATGAAATATTTCGTAATGTTATTATGTATCGTGCTGTCTTAAAGCCCGATGAAGTTTTGAAAGAAGAGGATGATTTTTTTGAAATAAAATATATGCCTGATTTTTTTACTAAAAACAAGTTTGTTTCTATCGAAAATATAAAATTAAAAAACTGGACAGACTGCAATGTTTCTGTTGATTTCATGTTAAGAGATAATAGCGATAGGGTTATCGCTACTTTTTCAACAGAATAAAAAGGAGGTGAAGATATAAATGGCAAAAGATAAGCCCAAAAAAAAACCGACTAAAGGTATCCCATCTAAAAATAAGGGGAGAAGTAAAAAAGGGAAAAGACCCAAAAAAGGATAAGCATATCGAGCCTTAATGTCTTTTGTTAGAGCTCAATAACGAAAATTACTACCTCTAATACCGCTAAAGTTGTTGGGGGTGTTTTTTCTCTTTTGCTTATATGTATTATTTACCCACCCTCTTAATATATCTTCTCTCAAATAACATCTTGGGGTTAAAGAAATGGATGAATTTAACATAAAAAACTTTTTCATGCTAAAAATTCAGTTTATCCACTGCGCCTTTTAGATGTTCAGGTGCAAATGTTCAGGTGCAAGGTGTGAATATATCATTGTAGTCTTAATATCAGCATGTCCCATAAGTTTCTGGACACTTGCTAAATCAACCCCTTTCATCACAAGATGACTTGCAAAGGTATGTCTTAGGGTATGTAATTTTGTAAGTTCTGGAATGTCTGCTTTTTTTGCTATTTGAATCAGCTTGGTTCTTAGTTTATTACGGTGTATTTTGTTTCCGATACTGTTGTAGAATACAAGAGAGCCCTTTCTTCTTTTCTTATGAAGCTGTTCTAACAGTTTAAACAACTGGGCATTTATCGGAATGTCCCTCTCTCCTGTTTTCGGCTGCCAAGTGTCTTTAATCTGTATTTTAATGATTCTTCTTTCAAAATCTATATCTTTCCATTCTAAGTTTATCACTTCACCCCCTTCTCATGCCTGTATTTAGTAATGTAAAAAATATCGGATAAGTTCTATCATCGCAGTTTGCTAACAGGCTCTTACACTCCTCATCTGAAAGGAATCTTGGAGTCTTTGTATTCTTAACTTTTATAGAGGGCACATCGTTAAGGGGATTTTCCCTTATCATATTCCACTTGATTCCCATATTAAATATCGTTTTTAATATAGTTAGTTCATGGTTGATGGTAATATCCGCTATATTAGATTTGCGGGATGCTTTGTATTTTTCAAATAATGAAGGGTTAAGCTGGGATGTTTTTGTGATATAAGGTTGTTCGTTTAGAAACTTGGAGAAATTAGTTATTATTTCTTTGTATCGTGTTGTTGTGCCCTTAGAGTGATTAGTTTCTGAATAACTGATAAAGTCTTTAAAGAGTTTATCAATAGTGGAGTCCTTATCAATAAACCCGATTTCATTTTTTGCAATCTTTACTTCAATATCCTTGAGTGCTAGTTCAGCAAGTTTCTTTGAGTGCCCTACATTCTTTCTTGTCCGTCTGTTTCCTATTCTATAATCAACAAAATAGGTACTATTTTTCTTTCGGAGAGTAGCCACTTTTTCACCACATCTTTATCTTAATTATGGGCACATTTTGGGCACAGTGCCATTTTGTCTGAGAATAGCATATTTATAAGTGCTTGTCAACAAGTGAATTACGGGTGTCAGATAAAATTTAAAAGTGCACAGTTTTTAAGCGATTTAAGTTTTAAAAGTGCACACCTAAAAAGCCCCCAAGAATTGGGGGTTTGGGGCATACGTGTTAAGTTAAGCGATGCATTTTCTGATTATGGGTTTCTCAA
>JAHJDO010000095.1 GCA_018812485.1 bacterium
AGAATCTCTGTCAATCTGCATTGATGTTGAAACTCTGACATAAATTCCGGCTTTCATTAATCACCTCTTTTTATTTGTATTGTGTTGCTTAATTATAGGATAGAATGGGCGGGGTGTCAAGAGTGAGTGGGGAGAAAGGATATTGTAAGAATTATTTATATGAAATTACTTTAGATATAAAATTGTCTAGAGTGATTTCACCACTAGTATATTTCTGATGCCATTCGTCAAGTTCCTTATTTGTCATTATGCCTTGTTCTTTTATTAAAGGTATTATTGACAAGTTATTAAGTTCTGATAAATTTTTCATTATTTGATTATTGAATTCGTCTATTATGTAACAACGGAAATCATTTAAAAACTTCTTTTGTTTTACCACTTGATACACGTCATAATATGAAGTATATTTAAGATCACGTTCAGGACAATTGAAAATTCCTCTAACTTTTGCACGTAACAAGGAATTATTGCGTCGTACTTTGTCTAAATTCTGATAGCGTACCTTTTCTGCAGCAAGAGAAATGTCTTCTGGGTTAGCAATTGCCTTATAACGCAACATAGTTTCTCCCCAAAATCTCTCTAATTGCGGGATGTATTTTAAACATTGTTTTGTTGGACTTTCTTTTGAGAAATGATAACGGAGGTAAAAGACTTCATTAGAATTGAAAACGAAACTCCTCTGATATCGTTTCCCTTCGTTATGTTTATTTGATAACCAAAATAACAAACTGTATTCTTGAATATATTTTCTACTTTTGCCTATTTGCCTAATATTCATAGTAGCCGTACTTAAATAACGAAATTTTGGCAAGGTGAATATTTGTTTGTCTATTTCCTCTTTGTCCCAATCTATAGCATAAAACACCAATCCGTCTGTGAGTAATGAATATGCTATAAATTGTAAAAACTGACCAAAATCATGAGCTTGTCCATAAATATTTCTTCGGTATTGATATTTATTAAAAAAATGATTGTGTAAAACTTTTTGTATATTGGGGTTGGGATGAACAACTAAGAACTTATCTTCTTCGTGTAGGGGTACAATTGATAGACGTGTAGTTTCTATCTCGTTATGTAATTGTATAACATCTCTTGTTGCTTTATTGATTTCCGTATAACCTTTAATATATGAAAGGAAAGGGTCATCAAACCAATAACCCTTCTTTCCTGATGCTTTATTCCCCTGTAGAAATCTGTTTTTTATAAATTCAAACATTTTTCCCCTTTAATATTCTGAGCAATTTTTGTATCTGATTTCTTTTTTCCAAATAGCCTATAAATTCTTTTACAGAATATTCTTCAAGAGAAAAAGATCTCATGCGATCACTATGTCTTTGTATAAAACTGCTGGGGTGGTCTGCTATCCATTCTCCTCCTAAAGGACTTTGCGAATTAGAAAGTATTTTGGGCAGGGCTTCAATTTGAGAATAAATTTGCATAAACCAGTGACGAAAATGCGTAGTTTCTGGAAAAATCAGTTGTAAAGGACGATATAATGCTGTTTTTAGAATAACTATTAAATTCTCCGGTTTTATAAGATAGGTTTCTAATAATTTTACATATTCGCGAATGTAGTATTCATCTTGCTTAAGTTCAGAGATAATATAAGTCATGCCTCCAATAATTAAAGGTGTTCTTACCCAAGCCTGAAGATTTAATAGCTGATTCTCATTTTTTATATCAGAAGGCATGAGTATTTTATGTGAAATAAGAAAAGACTTTGCACTATTGAAGAAAATATTTTTATCTCCATTAACTATGGCAGGAAATAAAATATATTCAATCTGTTGTCTAATATCCGTTTCTTCAATTAAACTTTTATCATTAATCTTCTCAAGATAATCTGAACTCATAGCTGCTTTTTGTGAGATTTGTTCACTTAAACTGTGATAACCAATCTTTTTTAGTTGTTGTATCCAAGTCCACTGTATACCCCAAAAATGAAGAAGCATTTCTTTTTCCCCTTTTTCAAAGCAAATTTTCATAATTTTTTCTACATTATTAGAACTCTTTTTAATATATTCTTCTATTATTGTTTCTTCTTGTTTTTTTAATGTTGTTTGTATTTCATGCTCTAACCATTGTTTGGGGGTTATTATTTGACCTTCAACAGTTAATTCGACTTCCAGACGTTCAAAATAATCAATTAATGTTTCTCTAAATAATGTGGGCATTTCTTCACTAACTAGATCCGTTTTGGATATTCTATAAAGACGCTCTAATGCTTTATTTAGTTTACTCCATTCAAATCCTTCATTGATTGTAGAAGTTATGGAAAAGAAGGCGTTGAGGTACTCAATCATCACGGGAGTGTCAAGGGGATCAATATAATTAAATAAACTAATAAAGTCATTTAAACATTTATCAAAGATTTCAAATTCTTGTTCTTGAAATGCCCCTGGATGATGTTTTGTAAATCTTCCCAAATGGTCTTTACTCACATCCCCAATAAGAATATTTTTATAAGCTGTAATAAGCATTATTGCGCACTTTTTCTGATAATTTTTTGTTAGAGAAGTACTGATCTGGCCCAGAAAACCAATAATCTTATCCTCAACCCAGTTATAGTTTGGTTTCGTAATATGTAAAGGTCCTTTTCCCTGAAGTTCATAGCTGAGTTTCAGGTCATACATCATTAAATTATTGGAACCTATTTTTTCATACTTCTGCGGAAACCATTGTGAATTATGATCAATATATCTTTTTCTTTGTGAATAATATTGGAGAATAAATCCTGCCGAGATTGGTGCAAATTGTGCATCCTGCCAATTATTGTATCTGACCAAGTCTTCGTATAAAGCTTCAACGACACCTAGTAATTCATTGGCTTCTTTTTGTTGCTTTTTAACAAGATTCCAACTTTTGTAAAAACTACTTTTCATATTTGATGCATTATAAATACATGCCTTTGTTTCTCGAATTAATCGAGAGAAAAGACTTTCAGGTTTTATTGATCCTAAATAATGATTTTTAAAAATTAATATGCCCATCAAAGATGAAAATATAAGGCAGATTATTACAGCTAGTGTTACATATGGGATTTTGTTTGTGAATTGGATTCTTAAAAGAGTTGCAATAATAAAAAGATCAGTAAAAATAAGCAATTGAAAAAACAATTCTACAACAGGTTCTTTTTCTATGAATTTAGTAACAGTTTCAGAATACCTATCTGTAGAGAGTCGAAAACCTTGACTATATAGAGCAAATATTATACCTAAAATAGCCGATATTCCTCCGGCTAGGACTCCTAGAAATGTCTTTATTGACCTAATGTCTGGTAAAGAAAAATATTTTAGAAACCATTGTATGATTCTATTGTCTATGTTAAACACAAGATATATAATTTTATCTAATAATAAACATGTGATAAATAAAGTTATTAGGATAACAACCAAACTACGGGAATATTTCCAAATCCCTTGTAAAATATGTATATTTGATAACTCTTCTTGTCTTTGGAATGTTCTTACTCTCCAAGTTTCCTCTTCCATTTTTATCATGTTATAAAATTTACCAAGAAGTCGCGATAAAAAGGATGGTTTTTCTTCTATCTTTTCTAGAATTTGTCTATTTTCCCTCCTAATGAGATATCCCCAAATAAAACTAATAGTTCGTTTTATATAAATAATATGTCTCATATATAAAAATTTTAACCAGTTAATAGTCCATTTAGCTACTATTAGTAGAATTAAAGGTTAGATAGGGGGATTTGTCAAGCGGGGATTTCCCATTCATCTGAATTTATTATTACTATCGCTTAGTAACTACAAACCGAAAGCTTTATAAATATCAAAAACGGCTATTTAATATGGGATGTACTGAAGAAGAAATTAAATTTCGAAAATTTGAAAATGATAGTAATTTATTTAAACAGGAATATATAGTGACAAAGAAGAAATATTTGAGCGATGTACCTAATGATAAGCGGGAAGATAGCATTTTGTATGAGAATAAAAGAAATAATTTCTACATAATTTAAAAAGTTTTTGGAGTTTTGTTAGATATTTTCTTGGGTTTCTTAATTGCCTCATATGTTCCACTTAATATATACCCAAAACCTATGATAAAAATCATAATTCCCAGAAGTATCTCTGAAATTGCGAATAACTTTGCTTTTATTTCTATAGGGCAGATATCACCAAATCCGGCTGTACTAATTGTTGTTGCACTAAAATAGAAACTTTCAAAAAAACCTAGTGATTGAGATTTACTTGTACCTTGTAGCGAGAAATAACCCGGCGGGAGAAATGAATAAATTAGAGCGTAGTTGATTATAACTAATATATAAACAATAATTAAAAATCCCACACGCTTAAATAATAAAGGCTTTTGTTTAATAAGAAAATATATTATTGAACAAGCTATTATAAAAGTTAAAAGAGCAATAGTTTCTATATGTCTTCCAAAGAAAAACATAAAGAAAATCAATATAGGAACTGCAATAAACGAGATAGGGCTAAGAAGGATTTTGAATATTTTTCTCATCGTTAAATTTTAAGTCAAGATAAATTGTTTGGTTTTCTTTAATGATATTGACGATTTGGAAACCATATCTTTTTTGCCATTCATCAACAATTATTCTTGGTAAAACTCCCCCTGTAAGGTTATATAGAATACGATGTTTAATTTCTTCTCTTATTCTTTTATTTCTAATATTAATACCAGATAAAGCTATATGTTTATATAATATTAATATTATTTCTAAGTGTTGCCACGTAAAAAACTCTAATCTACCAAATAAACAATTATCTAAAGATCCAAAAGCGACATCGTCCGTAATAACCCAAATGCCTGCTTGTATAAAATTATCACCTACATTCCTACCTAGACTTGGTGTTATATTATTATTATCCATATAAACTAGATCATCAAAGATATTTTGTATACAGGTCTTAGTGTATAAAAGCCACTTATTTGTTGAAGGGATTTTATCTTTTATAAGATTTAGATCGGCTTCCTGTATCTCTTCATCTTTTGCTGGTGCTAATTCATTAGCTTGAAGACAATAACCATATAAATACAATCCACTTCCGTGTTCAGCTTTGTTAATGCCTATTACTTGCTTTCCTTTAACGCCTTGTATTAATTTAAGAATTACTCCAGTAAAAGATACTGTAGCTAGAAGTTTAAGGAGTTTTAGGATTATTTTATCTGTTTTGGTTTCCTCAGTATTTTCTCGTTCTTTATCTTTTCTAACTCCAATAACTTCTGCGATTCGTCCATGAAACCTACCATTTTCTATCGCCCGAATTTCTATTTTCCCCTTTTGTTGTAATCTAAACAAAAGAGCCATCCACTTATTAGGGTCATGTTTCATTTTTTGCCTCCGGATTATGCTAACAAAAATTTTACCATAATAAGCAAAAACAATCACACATGATATTCGTCAATCTTGCGGTTTTTCCTGTCATCTTTATCACTATTATCTCTGTTTCCCTTGTTTTTCCTTAGATGTCGCTTAAGAATGCTTTCAATGCTATGGATATCATCGCTGTCATCATCCTCATTGCTGTCATCACTCTCATCGTTGTTATCATTATGATAATAATCAGAGCTCTTTTTGGGTTCAGATGGATTATTGAAAGAGGGCGGGGATTCTTTTCTGACTGCTGCTATTATTAATGCGATCAGGAATACAAAGCATTTCCCTATCCATCTCAGGATATGAAATATAAACATGCTTATGCCGGCAATTGCTATCCCAACAGGTGTCAGTATCTTCCCCATTAATCTGAAAAAAGCTCCCCACTTCCCAGAGTAGACTAAATAACAAAATAGTATGACAGGAGCAATAATAAGTGTAACTTGAATAATCGATACTGCTATTTCTGCTGGGGTTTCATACATATCAGATTAATTCCTCTACAGATAGTTTTAAGATTTCAGTCAAAAGACAGGTTTTAACCTTAGTTTTATTTTCATTGCTTAGTTCTTTGATTATGTTTTCAACCTTTTCCAGAACTGCATTATCTTTGCAGGCTATTATCACTTTTTCACAGCCAGCTTCTATGTCTTTTCTTATGTTTTCTTTTTCGTGTTCAGATGAGATTGCTATTTCTATGGCTATTATGCCTTTTTCTGTTTCTATTCCGACATCCAAGAATTTGCTGTTAAGGTTTTTCTCGATTTCAGCTTTATATCCCTGCTCTTTAAAATGCCCGCGGATTTTATCCTGCCAGAAGCCATGTTCAAATCCTGCTCCTCTTCCGATTTGTTTTTTGCCTTTAACTCCTAAAATCTCCTGCCCTGTTTCTGTCATAACCAGAAATTTTGTTAATCCGCCTCTTCCGCCTAAATTTATCTGCTCTATTTTGCATAACTGCTTTCTTATCAGCTTTTTCATTATTCCATTGCCTTTGCCTGCTGATAAATCAAGATTTTCATA
>JAHJDO010000096.1 GCA_018812485.1 bacterium
GTATCATATTTTCCTGGGCGCATTCTCTCTTCTCCTTTTTCCCGATACTTTCTCGGGATTCTGTTTTTTTCTTAGGAGAGAGGATAGCCCTTTCTTTTTCCTATCTCAATTACTTTTGCATAAAATATTTTACATTACCTATCGGAACATCTCATTGCTAAATCAATAAAAATTTGCTACAATTCTATACTGAGAAAGCAAGAAAAGGAGGTGAGCGAATAAGTTAATAGTTTGTATCAAAGTTTTTAATCGGACAAAACAGTCAAACAAAAACAAAGGAGCTAAATGCTATGAAAAAACGTGTTGTCTTAATGGTAATTGCAATGATGATCTTTGCGCCGCTATCTGTGGTACAGGCGGAAGAAGTAACAAAAACGCTTTTATTAGGCAAAGTGGAAACTAACCTTTGGGAATCAGCGGCTGCTATTTTTTTCCACATCGCTGATCATGCTCGTGCTGATCAACGTATCGCACTAAATGATTATGACGATGATGTAGCAACTATTGAACGAGTTATTTCTCGTTTAGAGAAAATGAAACTATCTGCTAAAGAAGCGTCTGCTCTAGCTGATATCAAAAAAACATGGAAAACTGTAAAAGCAAAGGGCGATGCTTTGATGAAAATTGATATTGAGAAGGAAAAGAATGTTCATGCGCATGACTCAGAGATGCACGCTTACTGGTTAAGCGTTGAGAAATTGGATGACAAAATTGATAAGCTCATGAAAGCAATGGCAGGTTCACACTAAAATTAATGAGAAATTCGTATAAAAGAGCTAAAGGATAGGAAAAACAACTTCTAAAAATCAGCTGACTCTACTTCACCCCTTCAGGGCTCCGTAGGGCAGCTGATTTTTACGTTAGGCATTGAACAACTCAACAATAAAAAAGGAGGAAGTATGAAAAGGGCAAAGATGACAGTGTTTGTAGTTCTTCTGAGTGTGGCGTTTTTTTGTCTGCCTGCTTGTACACGGATTGAAAAGCTGAAAAATTCGTCGACTCAGGACCTGCTGATCAAGCATGAGGTCGAAACAGCGGTCAGCATGCTTCAGGCAATCTTCACAAAACATCAACAGGGGGAAATGACCCTTGAGCAGGCAAAGAAGTTTGGTGCCGACCTTTTGCGGGAACTTAAGTATGGTACCGAAGGATATTTCTGGGCCGATACTACGGAAGGCGTCAATGTGGTTTTGTACGGCCGAAAGGATGTGGAGGGAAGGAATCGGCTTGAGGACAAGGACCATCAGGGCATGTTCTACATAAAGGAATTTTTGGCAAAAGGTAAAGCCGGTGGCGGGTATGTCGAGTACTGGTTTCCGAAGAAGGGACAGACCACAGCTCAACCCAAGAGATCATACGTACTCCTGTTTAAACCCTTCGGATGGGTTGTCGGTAGTGGATACTACATCAAAGAGATCAACTATAGTAATTTGAGTATTGAATCCTCTCAAAAACTTCTTAAAGAAATCAAGAAATTGGGACCTAACTTATTAATGAATGTTGATAGTTACAACATTCTTCTTAATGAACTTGGAAAATACAAAGACGAAGGGATAGTTATTAATTCGTTAGATGGCATTACTATCGAAGCCAATAGGAATTATCTTAAAATGCTGGGATATACGTCTGAAGAAATTAAGTCCATTACTTATCAGGAACTCACACCTTCAAAATGGCACGCAATGGAAAATGATCTTTTTAAGAAAGTTATGAAAACAGGGTACTCAGGCGTGTATGAAAAGGAATACATTAGAAAAGACGGAATCGTATTTCCAATCCGTATACAATCGTGGTTAATAATGGACGAAAATCATAAGGCAACTCGTTTGTTCGGCATTATTCAAGACATATCCAGCCACAAAAAACAAGAGGATAAACAACGAACACAATTAATTAACAAAAAGGAGAAATGACATGAAAGTAAAAGCCATAGTTGCCGGCATATGTGTTATCTGTTTGATAACTGTTGGCTGTTCACAGATTGTACCAAAGGACGATTTGCAGAATTTTAAATATAAAGAAACTAGACAACTTGTTGAATTTGTCCGCAAAGCAGCCTTGCTGATTGAACAAAAAGGAGAATCAGCCTTTAAAAAGTTACGATCTGTTCCGTGGTATTCTGGTGAGCAGTATATTTTTGTTACCAAGCTTGATGGAGTCGAAGTGCTTAATCCGGCGTTTCCGGAAATTGAAGGGAAAAATCTGATGGATCTGGAAGATTCATGGGGTAAGAGGATAGTCAAGAATTATATACAGGAAGTTAGTGGCTATGGACACAAAACGGAAGGATGGACTCATTATCTTTGGCCAAAGCCGGGCAGCAAGAAAGAAAGTTGGAAGACAACTTACCTGAAACTCGTAAAAAGCCCAGATGGAAAAAAATATATCGTTGGCTCTGGGCTTTATGATATGAAAGTTGAACCTGGTTTTGCTGTTGACGAAGTCAAGGATGCCTGTGAGCTAATCAAACAGAATGGAGAAGAGGCTTTTGAAATTATAAGGGCTAAAGACCGTGAGTTTTACTTCAAAGATACTTATGTTTTTGTAGACACAATGGATGGGCTCGAAATTGTTAATCCGCAATTCCCTTCTATTCAAAATAAAAACATCTGGAATCTAAAAGATGTAAATGGCAAATTGCTTGTGCAGGATTACATCAACTTTGCCATAAAAAATGGTCAGGGTTGGGTGTCATATATGTGGCCAAAAAAGGAAGGCGGAAAAGTCGTTCAAAAGAGGACATATGTAAAACTGGTCAAAGCACCATCCGGCAATAAATACGTTGTTGGCTGCGGAATATATCCAGAGAGTGAATAGTATCGGCGGACAAGTATCTGCAGAAAAAATCTTAACAGAACCTGATTATGATTACGAAGGTTTTGTCGACTACATCTATGGTGGTCATACCTACAAATTATGGTACGGCAGAATTGGCTCCGGCAGTGCGCCGGCTGCGTTGGTTCTGCACGGCGGTCCGGGAGGCAGTCATCATAATCTCGTAGCGTTTCAGGCATTAGCTGATGAATGCCCTGTGATCTTCTATGACCAACTGGGATGTGGAAAATCAGACCGTCCGGATAATCCGTCTTTGTGGACTGCTGAGCGATATTTTGATGAGGTGCGAGCGGTACGGAATGGTCTGGGCTTGAAGAAGTACCATTTGATCGGTCATTCATGGGGAACTACTCTGGCTGTTGGATTTGCTGCCAAACACCCCGACGGCATATTGTCCATTTCTCTCCATAGTCCGGTATTGAGTTTTCCCTATTACATCAATCATGTTGCCCCAAAACTTAAGCAGGGCTTGAGTTGTTTGAATGGAAAAGCCGGGCAGATAATTGATGATTATGAGTTGAGGGGGGTAGGGATAAAGAGCAACTATGACGAAGCTTGCATGGAGTTCATCAAGCGACATGTGACACACACCTGGCCATTACCTGAAGCGATGAAGAAATTGATTGCCGCACGAAATACCGCAGTTCACGACGTTATGGTTGCAAGTGATTCGGAGTTGAATTTACCCGGGAATCTAAAAACAGTAGACGTAACCTCGCAACTGTCCAGGCTGGATGTCCCTGTTCTTATAACCTGCGGAAGCGACGATCTGTGTACGCCTGCCTTTACTAAATGGCAGGCTGACTTTGCCAATGACCATCAGTATCATGTCATACAGGGAAGTGCCCACATGACTCCTGTGGACAGACCCTTGGAACTTATCAGAATACAAAGGGCTTTTATCGCGTGCATCGAACTGAGCCAGTGAAGCAGTTTGTTAGGTAAGGAAAAAATATGGATAAATTTTTAGAGGCTGCAATTGAGGAAGCGAAAAAGGGGATGGCTGAGGGAGGTATTCCTATCGGATCAGTACTCGTTATTGATGGCCGAATAGTTGGGCGTGGTCACAACCAGCGAGTACAAAAAGGAAGTGCGGTATTACACGCAGAAATAGATTGTTTAGAAAATGCGGGACGAATTAAAGCATCCGATTATCGTCGAGCAACGTTGTACTCGACGTTATCTCCCTGTGATATGTGCAGCGGTGCAGTGCTTCTCTATGGGATTCCAAAGGTAGTTATTGGAGAGAACCGTACATTTTGCGGGCCGGAAGATTACGTAAGGTCGCGAGGCGTAGAAGTGGTGATTATTGATAACAAAGAATGTCGTCAGCTTATGGAGACGTTTATCAAAAATAATCCAGAACTGTGGAATGAAGATATTGGTAAGTAGAATGTCAATATGTAATCCGCGTTGGGTAGCAGAACTACTCGCGCACAGTCCAAAGGGCTTCCGGACAATGGAAGATCGTATGCATTTTGTAGTTGCACTGGCGCGGGAAAATGTTCAGAGACAAACCGGAGGGCCTTTTGGTGCCTGTGTGTTTGATGCGAGTGGTTACCTTATTGCGCCAGGAGTGAACGTCGTTGTGACACGCAACTGCTCAATACTTCACGCGGAGATAATCGCGATTGCGCTGGCACAGAAGAAGCTCGGCCGATACGACATCAGTGATGAAGGGAAGAGCGACTACGAGTTGGTAACCTCTACAGAGCCCTGCGCAATGTGTTTCGGAGCTATTTCCTGGTCGGGGGTCACACGGCTGGTCTGTGGTGCTCGAGATGAAGATGCGCGTTACATTGGTTTCGACGAAGGACCGAAGCTTCCGGACTGGCAGCAAGCCCTTGAAGAACGAGGTGTGCAAGTGTCACGGGATGTTCTGCGACAAGAAGCTGTTGATGTGCTCAATCTCTACGCGAAAGTAGGCGGAGCAATTTACAATGCACGCAGGGGCCGCGAAATAAACAACAATAAAAAACGATGACAAGTGGCAATAACCCTGCTAAAATTCCAAAATAACCAGGATATATGGAATCCGCTTTTACTGGTATTATATTGCAAATATAGAAGTCAACGTGAATTATTTGACTAAATCGATAAAAATTTGATATATTTCGGGTAGTTTTATAATAAAGAAGCAAAAAACGTGGATTCCATATATTAATTGTTGGGCGCCATAAAACCATGACAGAGAACACAGAGCAGTCGGATAAGATCACTGAGCAGTCATCGAATCAGGAAACTACATGCAAATTCTGTCGGTCTTCCATGCCCACAGGAGCAGTTGTCTGCCCCGTTTGCAACCGACACACTAAGTGGTGGCGAAACCAACTCCGTATCGATCACATTGGATTGTTGCTTACATGCATCATAATCTTCTTGTCGTATCTTCAATTTCGCGCAACGAGTGATGAGCGCACGAAAGCATCAGAGGCATTGCGACGAGCGCAGACAGTTGAGCAATCCGTGAAGGATGTACAATTCCAGGTAGGTACCCTTAGAACAGACATTGCAAAAGCGCAGAAGAGCGTCGAGGAACTGCGTGTCTTTCGGCAGGCTGGTGAACAAGGTACTGCAGAAATCGCAAAAACGTTGGAGCAGGTGCGTTCCCTTCAGGATCAACTAGAGATCACCAAGAAACGCATGGAACAGATAGATGAACGCATTTCTGAAATTCCATCGAAAACCACAAGACCAAACCTAAAGTACCTCGAAGGCAAGTTCACAAGAACCGAAGAGGGGTTACGGGGTGTCATCTTATTCGAGGCAACGAATGGTCTTCAATTGTCAGGTGTCGAGTTCAAAGTGACCGTGCTTCCTGGTAGCAAAAGTGTAATTGAATCAATCAGCCCTGCTATGCCAGTATCCCTAATGGTTTCAACTCGAATCGCGCCTGATCGAAAGCAAGCCACGCTCTCCTATACCGTTGTGGGCTCAGGGAAACCAGGCATCAGTATTGTGCTTAGTGACCCGTCAACACTTAGAATTGAAGGCAGTCCAGGTTTAGAGACATTTGATGTTGTAGCAAAATGACCGCCCAACCAAAGGCTGCACGAGGACCGTTCGTAAACTCGCAGCCTGTGAGCAGTGCGTTAGAAGGAGAAATAAGGAATGAAAAAGGGGGATTATTACACATTAGCTTTTTTAGTAGGGATAGTTGCTATCTATAGTATGTTCGCGATTGGAGTTCCTAACACTTATCAATCCGTTGCAACTATTTGTATATTCTATGGTTTTTTAGGAATATCTTTTGGTTTTTTAGCTAAACCAGAAGGTTCAGGGGGGCGATATGGTATATGTATAGGTCTGCCAATGTTTCTTATGCTTTGTTTAGTGGCTTGTATGTGTGATAGAGCTCCAAGTGAACAGATTCCTAGATTTCTGGCGGTTTTCAGCTTGCATAGGTAGTTATATAGGAGCGAAGCTTTCTTTCAAACGAAAGAAGAAAGTCTAACAAAGCGATCGAGCGAATGGCGTTCCGCCATCGCTCATCCTTGACGTTATATGTACCCAATAATGGTAAAAATATATTCTTGTAGCATGGTTTTTAAAATATTAATGTTGTTGATTGCTGCTTATAGCCTTCCTGTAATTTCCGGATGCAGATTTGCACCCGCGGACACACCGGAGTATAAAGAATCAAAGGCGAGTATAATTGGCAAATACGTCCGCTGTGTTCCTGAACAGTGGGCGGAGAATGTTCCCGGAGTGAAAACAAAACTTGATACGGATGATAATGTGCTCGCGTTAACGTTAGATGCATGCGGCTCAAAAACTGATAGTTATGACGCAAAGCTGATAAACTATCTTATCAAGGAGAAGGTTCAAGCAACACTGTTTATGAATGCAAGATGGATAGACAAGTTTCCTGATATATTTGACAAGCTCGCAGCAAACCCGCTTTTTGAAATAGAAAATCATGGTTTAATGCATAGACCCTGCTCGGTAAACGGAAAGTCCATTTACAGTATTGAGGGTACGAAAAACATTGGCCAGGTGATTGATGAAATAGAAAAGAATGCTTTAAAAATAGAATCTCTTACGGGACGCAAGCCGAAGTTCTACAGGTCGGGAACCGCTTATTATGATGAGGTGTCGGCGGAGATAGTGAATGAGCTTGGTTATGAGATAGCCGGTTTCAGCGTGCTTGGTGATGCGGGAGCG
The DNA here is from genome assembly GCA_018812485.1 of bacterium. Taxonomy (NCBI): domain Bacteria; species bacterium. The sequence continues at coordinate 7,000 of JAHJDO010000096.1, forward strand.
AGCTATTCCGCGGGAAAGGTGAAGGAAGCCCTGCTCGAATCTCAACCTGGTGATATTATAATATGTCATATGAACCACCCTGAAAAGGAAACCGCAGAGGGAATAATAGCTGCGGTTCCGGAACTTAAGAGTAGGGGATTCAGTTTTGTTAAACTGCAGGATTACAAGTTGAAATAAGCGAGAGCAGAAGTTATATCTATGATGACAGAAGTCAGTCAGTGCTTAGCTCATGTTTCTATCTTGGAGTGGCATCTGGAAGACCACCGTCCACCGGAATTGTAGCTCCGGTAGTAGGTGTCTGCCGTGTTACAAAAAACAATACTGCATTTGCCACGTGTCGTGCTGTTATCGTGGTCTTAAGAAGATTGCGCTGGCGGTAGTGCTCCTGAAGTTCTTTTTCATCAATTCCTTTGTGGCGCATGCGATCAGGGCCTATTTTTTTCCATAAGCCGGATTTGCATTCTCCATCGGAGAACACTGCATCGGGCGCAACCATGTTCACGCGAATCCCAAATTCAGCAAGTTCCAGACTAGCAATCCTGCCCAACTGGTGCGAAGCGGCCTTAGTTGCGCTGTAGGCGCCAAATCGAGCTCCTGGACTAAAGACGTTCTTTGTCGATGTAAGAACGATATCGCCGCCAGTACCCTGCAAACGCATGTGACAGCCGGCTTCTGCGAGTGTTAATAAGGTGCCTTCAACATTCACCTTCTCCAGTCGGCGAAAGTCATTGAGACTCATTTCCATAATTGATGAGATTAACGGGATACCAGCGTTCACAATGACAATGTCAATACCACCCCACTCCCGGATAACACTGTTAAACCCGTTTGTTACTGATTCCTTGTCTGTCACATCGAGCGGAACGCCGATGATGCAATCACCAGCACTTTTCTTAAACTCGGAGACGAAGTTGTCGAGGCGTTTTCCTGGCAAGTCGGTCGCAGCCACTCGGCAGCCATTTTCTAGGAGCCCACGGCATATTCCAGAACCAATCGCCCCAGCAGCACCTGTAATAATGGCCACTTCGTTTCGAAGAGGAGGGTCAGGCTTAGCCGCTTTTTCAATAACATGGACGATTCCAGCATCGGGCAGTAATATTACCTGAGGTTTTGCAGCGTATTGTCGTGAATAATCGGCGAGTGACGACGAGATATGTTCCCGAAGCTTCTCCGGGGTCGTGTCGTATTCAAGTGTATCTAAGTACAGAGGAGGAGATGAAGCCACGAAATCCCGGGCATCTTTGGTTGCAACCGATTCAAGGATAACTCGGTTATATGGGATATCATCGCTGCCTGAGAATTCCGCCAGAAGTCCACGAATGATAGGGATAACTCTATTTATTTCTGCTCCTTTTCTATCTTGTTCTTCAGCGTGTTATAAACCTCAAGTGCATCGGCCGGTTTCATATTTTTGTGAACAATGTTACTTACTGCCTGAATCATGGCGGTCGGGAACTCACTCTGGAAAATATTTCTTCCCATATCTACACCCGCAGCGCCCTGTTGTACAGCGTTATAAGCCATTGTCAAAGCATCTAAGAGTGGAATTTTTTTACCACCCGCCATCACAATGGGCACTGGACAGGAGGCTGTCACCGTATCAAAATCCTCCGGGATATAATACGTCTTGACAACCTGTGCACCCAGTTCAGCGCAAATGCGGCAGGCAAGGCGAAAATATTTTGCATCCCTGGTCATATCCTTGCCGACGGCTGTCACTGCCATAACCGGAATTCCGTATCGGATGCCCATATCGACGAGGCGGGTCATATTGTGTACCGAACGAGTCTCGAATTCGCCTCCAATGAATACCTGAATCGCCATTGCAGCCACGTTCATCCGGATAGCATCCTCAATATCAACAGCTATTTCTTCGTTCGAGAGTTCCTTCAGAATACTCGGCCCACCACTGGCACGCATCACAATTGCCTTATTGGATGAAGGGGGTATCGTTGTTCGCAAAATACCGCGTGTAAGCATTAGTGCGTCAGCGTAGGGAACAAGGGGCACAATGTTTAAATCGATTCGTTCCAACCCTGTTGTTGGCCCCTGGAAATATCCATGGTCTATTGCGAGCATTACTGTTCGTCCAGTCTCTGGTTTAAAGATTCGTGCCAGGCGATTCTTCATGCCCCAATCATACGCACCCGATCCCTTGAGAAAGAAACCGGGCGTTTCCATAGGAATATCTGTATAAAAATCCTTTTTCTTTTTAGTACTATCTATATCCGGCATATCTCATATCCCTTTCTGCTTCAAATTAAAATTAAACTTCTACGATCATTACAAATATACTTTGTGGGAGTTAAATAATCAAGCAGGTTTTTTATTCATTATCCTTCACAGTTTTCGCCTGTATGATTCTGCTATAATTTTATCCTTTTTCCCTGCTTACCCGCTTTTACTATCGCTTCGATAACTTCAAGGTCTTTCAATCCTTCTATGCCATCAATTTTAGGTTTAGTTCTCCCCTTTATGCAGTCTATGAAGTGCTTGATTTCCAGTTCAAATCTATTGGGAAAGTTTTCTGTTTCAGACTGAAGTGAAATCTTTTCTTTTGAAGCCATGGTCTGGTAGAAAGATTTGTCCTTGTAATCAATTACCCCTGACCCTTTATCTCCATATAGTTCAATTATTGATTTCCCCTTCGAGCCAGGACAGCGTCCATCAAGCTCAATAACCCCGAAAGCTTCATTTGCAGACTCCAATATAGCTGTGCAAAACCTAATATCTTCAATCTCTTGTACCCCTTTATTAAAAACAGCAATTACACTGCGCACTTCACCTACCAGAAATCTGAAGATATCCACAGAATGGGCTCCTGTATCAAGCAGATTTCCTCCTCTCATACGAATAATTTCTTTATCCGAATACCCCCAGTGAAATCTGTTTCTTAATCCAACAATTTTGCCTATTTGCCCTGAATCTACTATTTTCTTTAATTCTATTATGGGTTTGTGAAACCTGTGACACATAGCAACCAGAAGTTTTATCCTGTTTTTGCTGGCAATCTGTATCATGTCTTTGGCGTCTTCTGTATTCGTAGCAAGTGGTTTTTCACACAGGACATGTATTTTCCTTTTAGCAAGTTCTAATACTATATCGTGATGCGTTTTTGGAGGAGTACATACGCTGACTGCGTCAATCGGCTCACAATCTAACATCTGATCAATATTTTCATACCATTTCACACCATATTTTTCACCAAAGTCCATGGCCTTCTTAGAATCTATGTCAACTACTGCTTTTACGCTTACTTCTTTATTTGTCTTGTAAGCCTGCAGATGTGTAGAACTGATTATACCGCAACCAATGATACCAATATTGACTTTCCTATTCATTTTTGTTACTCCTCTACGTTTATCCAAACAAATGGATTTATAATAGCTTTATTCCCAGTTTCAATAATTTTCATTACTTCAATAGTTTGTTCATATGGAACCGGATTTGTTCTTGTTTCGAAGAATGAGCCTATCTCATCAATAAGTTTATCGAAAAAAGTATTAGATACTATAGGAAACGATATTACACCTTCTCCAAAAACAGCATTTAATTCAAACCTCTGTATGTAAGTTGTCCCATCTATTTTAATTCTGGTATTTATGCAGTTTGTTATAGCAGTTCTATTATCAGCGTAATCCAGAATAATAGCAGTGGTTTTACCTTTACCAACTTGCATCATTCTTCTGACACTGGTTCCGAGCAGCATAACAATCATTTCCACTTGATGGATACTATATACAGACCAATCGTTAGGTCCCCTGGTAGAAACAAAAGTAACAGGTGTGTTTTTCTTTATATCATTAATAAAATGTGTTAATTCATCAGCATACCTGAGAGCAGAGGTAGAAAACATTGGGGTATTGTTCCCTTTTGCCAGCTCAATCAATTTTTCAGCTGTCTTTGTATCAGGTGCAAAGGTCTTGTCCACATAAGTTGGTTTCCCTGATTCCAAAGCATCCCGGCTGAGATCCCAGTGTCTCTCGGAATTATTTGGAGATAAAACCATAATATAATCAGCCCTGTCTACCACTTCTTCCGGTGAGCTTAGTTTGGTAACCTGATGTTTGTCGCACCATTCATCAATATTCAGACCTTTTTGAGTTTTCTCTTCATAGGCAAAAGCCACATCCATCTTATCCTTGTATTTACTCTGCCTGAATAACTCTACATATTTATTAGCATGAAAATTATCAATATAATGATCAATAAACCCAATTTTCTTCATATCTATTTATCCTCCTGATTAATTTTTTTACACCTGTACTATTACTTTTCCAATATTATCAAAAAATTTTCGATATGTGTTTGTTTGAGATAATACTTGCTTTACCAGAGGTCATAACATATGTCATTGCATTCTCATCCACTTCTTCAGCAATGTTTAGAGCTTCAGTCATATTTGTCCCCACAGTAATCAGCCCATGGTTTTGTAGAAGTAAGGCGCGTAACTTCTTATCGGAAAATTGTTTCCTGACAGCTTTGGCAAGTTCTACAGAGCCAGGTACAAAGAATGGCAGCATGGGAAGTGGATAAGCAAAATAAATAAAACCTGGGGTGATAGCTGGTAAAGTATTTGACCCAGGCCTAATCATCGTGGAAGCTGCAATGACATAGGGAGGATGGACATGGCAAACAACATTAACATCGGATCGCTTGGTGAATATTTCCATATGCATACCAAATTCTTTCGATGGGCGAATGCCTTTTTGCGAGCATCCATCAGCTTGCACAGATAGAACAGATCTTGGTGTAATATCTCGCAGAGATAAGCCGGAAGGCGTAACTAAAAATCTATCCCCAAAACGTGCACTAACATTTCCACCAACGCCTGTAACTAAATGTCTTTCATAAAGAAGCCTGCAGAATATAGCAAAGGAGTCTTTTGAGACTGGTTCAATAAACATATTACTTGAGTCACCCATCTCTTTCTCCTCACAAAAATTATTTTATATGGACTCTTCCTTTTCGGAAAATTCAGCATTTCTACTACAATCAGCCTGTATTTCTTCTGCAGACAATTGTCTGGACATAATTTTTAATTCATCGACGGAAGCGTTTATATCTGCACTCCAGGATGCGTATTTTCCTAGAGCAACGTAATCTTCTACAGGTGAAAGACCTCCTGCATATGAATTTTTAGCTCTTAAATCTCCATCAAGATATAATCTCATACCATCTTTTCCCCATGTAACAGCTATGTGGTGCCAGGTGTCAGCAGCCCAATTGAGTTTATATGCTTGCACAAAATGAACACCTTCTTCATTTTCAATTATGAATATCATCGATTGATTTTCACTAGGTGAATCAGACGTTCGTAATTGAATTCTATTTTTAACGTTTGAATTTATTCTCAAATATTGTCGTTTTATCTTATTTGCCGAAAAATCCCATGCAGGTTTAATCCAAAACTCAACAGTTCCTTCTGCGCCAATATTTTTTATTTGATCATAAATAATATTACTGCCGTCATCTATTAAATCCAAGGCGCCTGTTCCAAATTTTGTATTAATATTAGTTATTTTGTATTTACTCGCAGAGCTTGGTTTTAAATTCCCACTGGAAAAATTCGCACTGGCTGTCTTGTTCCAATGAGCCAGAAAAAGTATTGGTTCTCCTGCATAGCAGATAGCTTTAACAAATAGTGAAGCTAATACTACAGTCAATAAAGTTCTCATAGTTCTTTCTCCTATTTTGGTTAAAGATACTCTTGTAAAAAACATCAGTCAATTTCCATTATATATATGGAACTTTTTAATCCATCAAATTCATTAGCTTTTGGCCATATAATTGAAATATTGTTAGTGCTATCTGGTTTTATTAATTCGCCGATTTTAGCAACAAGGTTAAACGGATCATACACAGTTTTTCTGGTAAATGACTTTTTTGGCAGATTCTTCCCGTTAATCAAGATTTTATATTCTCCTTGAAACGTATCGCATTCACATACAAAAAATATATCCGACTTGTCTTTTATCTGATTTTGAGAGAAGGAAAATTCTGCCTGAAATATTGCTTTTAATGGATACAGCGAATCTCTTTCCCGTACTGTATCAAAACCGGGCCGCACGCTTCTTTCTTTAATATAAGTTAGTTCAGTCCATGCAACATTTCTCATGAGACAAAATGAGTGACTTTTAATCTTTTTTTGAAAACCAGGACTTTTAAGTGAGATATTCCATTGATGTATTGAACTAATACAATCCATTGGCGGGCTATAGAACCATTCAGGATTTTTTTCATAATCAAAAGTCACCGGCTTAAGATCTAACGGGACACAGTACAGCTGTGTAGTACTAACACTATCTTTTCTAAACTCCAGGATAACTGCTTCGTAACCGCCAATAGCAAAAGGAATCCTGTTTTTCTTGTGAGTCATTGAAAAATATTTATTGTTTCTGGCATCATAGAGATAACAGTGCATTTTGTCTTTTATGCAGGGAATTGAAAACATGCCAGGCATCCTGGAGTTGTTAAAAATATACAATACAATATTATTATTTTGTTTTTTCCGTAGACACATTAGATCTCTGGGGTTGCTGTTATAAAGACTGTTGGAAAATCGTTCAATTTGCGTTCGTTCTAATCCAGCTGTTTTTAAAGATTTTTTAGCAGGTATTCCTTCGATAATTGTAATGCTTTTCCTCTCAAGAGCCTTAATCTTTTTAAGATACGCTTCAGAGAGATCTTTTATCTGTGGAATAACGAGCACACTGTAATTTTCCATACCACATTGGATTTTGCCATTCTTAATGGGAGTATGGAATAGGGTATGATCATCTATAATGTCAAATTCTACGTGTTCTTCAAGGAGTAACTGTGTAATTTGATACAAGCGGGTTCTTAGCTTTTCAGCAGCCATCATCTCCGCTGGCAGAAATTCCCAAAAAAGGGCTACAGGGTACAAAAGACATGTATTGCACATGTGTTCTGACTGAGCCAGTTTCTTGCCGATATTGTTGGCATAGGCAGAAATTTTTTTGAATTCAGGGAATAAAGGATCCTGAAAAAAGAATGATTTACCGGCATCGAATTTTCGATCGCCATCATAGGAATAATGGAAACCATGCGGTACAAGCCATGTAATTCCCAGTGAAAATAACCAGTTGGCAATTTTATACATTCCTTCTTGTCCAAAATTAAAAGCATTAGCTCCAAAGCATTCACTCAAAATCCGAGGTTTATTCTGCTGATGAGCAGTTGAACTTATGAGTTTTCCGCCAAAATTGAGGCTTGGATGCTTTCTGTCAGCAATATTTGGTGTAACATGATCAAATCCAGGGATATCAAAGAATCTCTGATAAGCAAAGGCATTTCCTCCTGCTATGACCTGACCAATCGGGTCTTCCTCACAGATCACATGCCCACAAAGTTTTAAAGAATTTTTCCTACACCATGTCGCTATCTGTCCGAAAAAATTTTCTTTATACATGCTATGGACAATATCCCAGTAGTCATATCGTACTGTTCCGGATGTATTATCAAATGTTTCTATAAGATGATGATAATTTTTCTCAATATGGTAACCCTTTCTTTTAAAAAATTCGTGTTCCAATGCTGGTGTCCAGGGAAGATTTCCTCCAATATAGGGTTCATCGATAAAGATGCCGGGAATAGCATGGCCAAATTCAGACCCGAACAGAGCGGCGTATTTTTCATGTGTATACTCGATAAATTTCTTAACACAATCCTTGTTAAGATTATCCGGTCTAAGTCCGTGTTTACCATGATGAAATGCATGTTTTGCAATTGAAATATACACTTTCCAGTTGGTTTCTTTTAATGATATATCTATCTGCAGTTCCGGATAGAATGTTTCTGCTCGAAAATGAGCATATGGAGTTTTAGAGTAATAAGAATTATTCCAGGATGTTTTAAGGAAAAAAGGTCTGATAACACCTATCGAGGATTCAACATCTCTTATATCAGTTATATTTCCCTTCTTATTTATTTTAAGAGCTAAGGCAGATAACACCCTGCCTTGACCAAGATTTTTACACACTGCGCCTGTTTTATCTGGAACAAGGCAAATAATTTCAAGTTTACGGGCCGCATATTCAGGATTATCAAATACAACCCGTCCTCCGGCAATGCCGGAAGAGTAGGGGTCTTCATCGTAAAGCCAGACCTTAAGTCCGAGTTTCTTGGCTTCTCTTATTATATATTCCACCATAATAAACCATTGCTCAGAACCGTATGGAGTTAGAAGACCAGCGCGCGGATGAATAAAAAAGCCCGAAACTCCCGCTTCACTCATGAGCTTGATTTGCCGCTTAATTTCTCTTTCTTCAAGCCTGTGATTTAGAAACCAGAAAGGCGCAGGAGAATAGCTGCTGGACATATACTTATTTCACCTTTTTTTTATTTCAACCAATCAGTAATTCCAAGTGACTGCAACTCAGAAACACCACAACTCGCTACATGCCCATCTAGGAAAAAGAGGTTTGCTCTTTCGGCATGACGCAGATGAATACATGCTTCTGCAGACGAGAAGCGCTCCTTGAAATATCTGTATTGCCACGCAGGTAATCCGGCAATTCTGCATATACTATCTGCAAATATGCAATCCTCAGTGGCATTTGTCCGCAGGAGTAATTTTCCTATAACCTCAGGTGACATGTCTCTGTTTATCCCGTAAGTGTGGCGGTCATAACTGGGAATACTGGTATCCCCCCATTTGTATGGCGGCCAGCTTGGACAGACAATAACATTGGACCGAGTAATATGTCCAGTTCTCTCAAGAGCATCATGCCAGTAAAAACCATTATAAGAAGATGGCGGACCCCAGCCATCATGGTCTTCGGCATATAATAAGAGGGCTATTCCTATTTGCCTAAGATTAGAGACGCAGGTAACCGCTCTGGCTTTATCCCTTGCCGCAAGAAGCGCAGGAAGGAGCATACTGGCAAGCAGCGCTATCACAGCTATTACGACCAAAAGCTCAATAAGCGTAAAACTGTTCCTTGTTCCCCAAATTCCCCTTATTTTACTCAACATTTTATCTCCCGTTCTTTCTATGTCTTAATATTATTTTTTTTATATTATAGTCACATTGGTGGAGTAAGTTCAAACAGTTTTGTTTCGTTTCTCTCCATTTCAATCCTGATAGTATCCGAATTTCTTACTATCCATTCTTTTTTAAAAGGATCATACACATCTCTTTTGCTTTTCAACTTAATCTCTTTTACGCCTTCTGAACTGGCATGTATCCCTATGATATCTGGTGTTGTATAAACAGGATCACATGTATCAACGTAAAGGTGAACACCTGCATATTTTGCTATATTTCTTAATATTTCGCAGGGTATTGCAGGTGCAGCACTGAATATAGATGTATAATTTTCCATTTTCTTCATTACAAAACCTGACTGACCGCTCTTCAGATTACCCAGATTAGTTGCATCTTTATCTATTGAAAAAACCACCGGCGAAAATTCTTTTCCTGTACCAAAGGATTTATCATTATATTCCGTAAGAACGGGACTAGCATAATTGTTTGTGTTTATTAAAAGAGGCATTTTCTTATCAGTATAATCCAGTTTAATACCTGTAAGAGTGGACATTTCTTCTTTTGAAAACCCTTTTTCATTGATAAATCCAGGGGCATACAACCATAGTAATGTATTCCCATTATTTGCCAATTTTGTCTTTATGAATTTTCTCTTTTGGCTGTCAATATAAAATGTATTCAGAAAGATAAATAGTTTATACTTTGAGATATCAACCAGTTCAATATCGCTGAAAAGGTAACAATCATACGGAGCGCCGATTTTACCCAAATAACTCTTTTGGTCGTAGGAAGTAAGTGGCCTAAGCAGCCCTTCCGCGTCAGAATTTACATAATTTAAAGATTCTTCATCAATAAAAACAGCTATTTCATTATTTATTTCCGGTTTAAGAGCTGTTTTCTCCATCATATTTTTCCCGACCTTTAAAGTTTCCTGAATTGCATCATTTCTGAACCAGCCGCCATGGAGATCATACCACCATATACCTGTGCGTTTTGTAATTGCAAGAGCCATATCTCTTCTTATCACTGATAACGAGTCAAATACAGTGTGAATTTTCATATAGTCCTGCTTTGCTAAGAATGTCCTTAAATCCTCTTCTTTAAAATGAGATTTATTATGGACCCTTAAACTTCCAACCGGTCCAGGAAAGGCATCACTCATTCCAGGTGTTCGTTGATGATAATTAGGAGCATTAAGAAAATCTATATCTGGAGATTCAAGAAGTCTCTTTAAACTTCTGATACCAAATTCTTGTACAAATGAGGCTCCAAAAGCATGAAAATAATAAATTCCCACTAACTTAGAGTTTCCTGACTCTTTTTTTACCTGTTTAGTAAATTCCATTACTGCATCTATAGGACAATCAGCATAACATTTATTATAATCGATAACATTAGAACTTTTTTGAGGGTCATAAAATATTCCTAAATCTCCTTGTTCTCGTTCAGCTTTTGTCGGAATATTTATATTATTAAAATTTTTAAATTGGATATTCCACTGCTTATTTAGATTTTCTATATTATGATATTTTTTCTCCAGCCACCTCCAATAATACTCCTTCATTCTCTGACTGTAATCAGGCAAATACATCCTATAATTTGAGTAATGTATCCATTGCGCATCTTCTCCACCTAATAGCAAATATCCTAAGACTCTGTTGTTGTACGGAGATTCATTTATATGCGAAGTTATTCTATGAAGAAAAGCTTTTACATCTTTTCTATATTCTAAAGAAGCAAATGAGAATTCATTACCGGGTTTGTTATCTGAAAAAACTACCCTCTCAGCAGGATTGTTTTTTATCCAGCTTGAAGGAGGATCAGTCCAAACACTTAAGAGTATATAAGCATTTGGTTTTTTAGAAAGAACAGAATAAACATATCTGTCTAAATCTTTTTCTAAATCTTTTTTATTGTGTCTCCTGAAATGCATTACAAAGATGTTAATGCCTGATTTTATGAAATCATCAATATATTTTAATCTGGGAGTCTCGTCTATATCAAGAGGCATATAATTGGCAAATAATGGCAATGTTTCTTCCCCTTCATTTATCTGCACAAAGTTATTATTAATTAACTTGAACGTATTTGATGCCTTAGATTTGTGCTTAACATTCCCTAAAATTTGAAATTGTACAGGGAAGACAGGTTTATTACCCGGCGTAGTGAAAGCAACTGCAGGATGATATATTTCTAAGTCGTAGTTTCCCATTTGTAGAAATTTAGGCAAGGTAAAAGAAAAAGTGGTATTTACTTTTTCTTTTACTGATCCCAGAGATGGAGAGAAAAGGACTTTTGCCCTGTAGCATTCACTGTTCTCTTTGCTTACTATAATTTCAGGGAGAATGTCTTTCAAACTCTCTTCTGCTGAAATCTCAATTCCAACCTCATATTCTTTTCCCTGTAAAATATCTTCTGGAAAATCTATAGAATGGACTTTAATATTTTTTTTCTTTCTTAAATATGTATAGGTAACATATCTATAGGGTCCAATTGGCGGCTTCCCGTATATATGAGCATTTTCCCATGAACTATCATCAAACCCCAGTGTTTCCCAGTTTTTAAATTCTTTCTTTGATTTTTTCCATGACCCGTCACTTATAAGGGTAAACTCCTTACCTGATTCTGTTTTGAAAAGCACCTCCAGAAGAACTCTTGATTGAGCCCTGGTATTAAACGGGCTTACAGCAATCAGATTTTTACCCGGCTTCAAATATTTAAGAATATCTACAGTTGTTGAGTGCCTCCATGAAGTAGACCTTCCCACTTTTTTACCGTTAACAAACAGATCTGCGCTCTGGTTGGTTGCAAACTGAAGTGTTGCATGTTTTACTTTGTCATTACTATCAATGGAAAATGTTTTCCTGTAAAAGGTATAGCCTTTAACATTTTCATCTTCGTCCGAGACAGAGATCCAGTAGGCGTTCCAAAAAAATGGAACTGCTATATCATCCCACGATTTTGTCTTTTCCAGTTTTATATCATCTATGTATAATGTGTCATCTTCATTGGCTCCACTCACTCCTGTATCAAGATAAACAAAGCACGCATTCTCAGGTATAGTAAAATTTAGATCAATTGTTTCCCATATAACCCCTGGTTTTAATTCTTTAAAAAAAGATTTATCTAACGTATTCTTATCATAATCTTGAAAGTGGACACTTGTAAAAGCTCTCATTCCAGTATCATTTTTCAGCGCAGAGACTCTTGCTGTCAATCTGTAAGTATCTCCTGGAATCAAAGCTGTAAATTTCTTGGAATAATAACTTTTTGTCTGACTATTTTTCGCAGTTATTGAAAGGAATGAATTACTCATAGGTGCTTGTTCACTCTTAAATTCGAATTTTGCTTTACCAGTCTCAGTTATAAACTTCTCAGTTTTTAAAATACAGGGCAATTCAAATGTATTCTCAAGTGTATATTTCTTGTCATGCATCTCCATTGTGCTCTCCTTAACAAGGTTATATGCTTGATTTTCTCCTTCAGATATAAACATTTCATCAAACCATACCACCCCTGATACACTCACCAAAACTAATGACATCTGGATTGAAACAGTATTGGGATCAAGAGAATTTATGGTTTCGTTATAAAAGCTCCAATTTTTATTAGGCTCGACCCAAATGCGATTATATTTTACAGTTTTTCCATTGGAATCTACTTCTCTGAGTGCTATTAATATTTTACCGCTGTCCACTCTACTTGCGCAATGACCTCCGAATGCGTATTTCCCTGGTTTTTTAACAGGTTTTATTTGAGTGCTCAACAATACCAGCCAATTATTTTCAGGGATTCCTTCCATTCTGAGTGAATTACTTCCGGACATTTTCATATCTTTTTCTTTCTTGAAGCTGTCAGAAAACTGAGGTGTGTGGTGTATCCATCCTTCAGGATTCTGTCCTTTCCATATATTAAACCCTGAATTCAATAAAAGAGAATCGCCGTTAGAAACATGGCTTACAAATAATAATGAAAA
>JAHJDO010000097.1 GCA_018812485.1 bacterium
ATGACTTTTCCTTTCGGTTTTTGTTGTAACTTATTATTTGAGAAGCAGTTACATTATATCAAGGCTGGAGGGGAAAGTCAAGAAATTAATGTTTGCAACTTCCTGTGTAACAGTGAGTTGTGAATTTTACAGGAGACTAGTTTTTTAGAATAAAGGAGGAAAACGTGATAGATTCAAATAGCGAAGAACTTTTAGGGAAAGCAGATAATATATTCATTCTGCTAAATATGGCTGCAAAGAGATCAAGACAGCTTAATGCAGGATCGCCGAAACTTGTAGATATTAAAGATACGCCAGTAAATATTGCCCTAGAGGAAATTAGAACAGGAATGATAGGTTGGGAGACTGTAAAGAGTGAAAAGACAGAGCCTGAAGTAATGGAGAAGGGTAAAGAGAAAAAAGGAAAAAAGAAGAAGTAAGATGCTAACAGGAAAAACAATAATTTTTGGTGTTACGGGCAGCATTGCAGCATACAAAGCAGCGGAAATAGTAAGAAGATTAAAGGACTTGAATGCAAATGTCAAGGTTGTCATGACGGTAAATGCTGCTAAATTCATTGGAGAGACAACATTACGGACACTCTCCAATAATCCTGTACATATTAGCATGTTCCCTCCCTCAGGCGGGCTTGAAGACCCACTAACTCATATAGCTATAAGTGATAGTGCTGACTTGTTCCTTGTAGCACCGGCAACTGCCAATATTATAGGAAAAGTAGCAAGTGGTATTGCAGATGACCTTCTCTCTACAACATTACTGTCTGCTGGGAATAAACCCGTTTTGATGGCTCCTGCTATGAATGAGAGGATGTATAAAAGTCATATATACTCTCATAATGAGAAAAAGCTGCAGATAGCTGGTGTCAAATTTATTAATCCTGATTACGGAAAGTTGGCATGTGGAAAAGAAGGAGAGGGGAGACTGGCATCAGTGGACTCAATTATTCAGCATGTTGTTGACGTCTTAATTGAAAGGGATCTTTTTGATACATATGACCTGAAAGAGAAAAGAGTTCTTGTAACAGCAGGTGGCACAAGAGAGTATATAGACCCTGTAAGATTTATTGGAAATCCAGCTACAGGGAAAATGGGATTTGCCTTAGCACATACTGCACGAGTAAGAGGGGCAAATGTAACATTAATAAGTGGAAAAACACTTTTAGCTCCTCCTGAGAGTGTAAAATACATCTCAGTGGAAACTGCAGATCAAATGGGCAAAGCTGTCCTGGATAGTTTTGAACAAGCTGATATTTTAGTAATGGCTGCTGCTGTTGGTGATTTTAAACCCCAAAAAACAGAAAAAAACAAAATAAAAAGAAAAGGTATGTTAAAAATAGATTTGGAGCCTACGGATGATATATTAGAAAAACTGGGAAAAATAAAAAATGGTAGAATTATTGTCGGCTTTGCAGCAGAAACCAATAATCTTATAAAAAACGCCAGGACAAAATTAAAGAAAAAAAACCTGGATTTAATAGTGGTTAATGATGTAACCCAGCCTGACGCAGGCTTTGAAAGCGAGACTAATATTGTAAAAATAATCGATAGAAGCAATAATGTAGAAGAATTACCAAAGTGGACTAAAGAAGAAGTAGCCCATAGAATCTGGGATAGAATTGTGGAACTCATTAATAAAAATAAAGGAGCATAAGTCATATGAACCTGAAAGAACTCTATAGAAAAGCAATTACGATTGGGATTGAAAATGATCCAAGAGGCAAACAAACTGTTTTGCTTGAACTCAAGCAAAACAAGAATAAATATGAGGAATTAAAGAAAAAAGAGAAAGAATTTTTTGATAAAGAATCTCTTAGAAATCCATACTCTGACTCAAGAATATTAAATGGCAGCGGTGATGAGACGATTAAAACTGTGCTTGTCGGTATAGATATTGAAGTTGGCGAGCTAATTCTGGCAGATATCCTAAGAAATAGAGGCAAACAGATAGATGCAGTTATAGCTCATCATCCTGAAGGATTGCCATATGCGATGCTGTATAATGTGATGAAGATGCAGGCAAACATTCTCAGCTTGCACGGTGTACCAATTAACGTAGCAGAAAGCCTGATGGAACATAGGGTTAAGGAAGTTCAGAGAAGACTTATGCCGATAAATCATACAAGGGCAGTTGACGCAGCCAGATTAATCGGACTGCCTTTTATGAACCTTCATACACCTGCCGATAATATGGTGGCGACATACTTGCAGAGGCTTTTTGATAAAGAAGAACCTTGTACAATGAACGAAGTTGTAAGCATGCTGTTGGAAATAGAGGAGTATAAGCAAGCTGCGATGAATGGTGCAGGTCCTAATATTCTTATTGGATCAAAAGAGAGAAGCGCTGGCAAAATATTTATAGATATGACAGGCGGAACGGAAGGCTCAAAGGATATATTCAAAATGCTTCTTGCTAGTGATATAAACACAATTGTGTGTATGCATTTAAGTGAGGATCATAGAAAAGAGGCTGAAAAGAATCACTTGAACGTCATAATCGCAGGGCATATAGCAAGTGATAATCTAGGTTTAAATCTCATGTTTGATCGTTTGCTACTAGATCCGAAGATTAATGTGATTGAATGCTCTGGATTCAGGCGGGTTAAGAGAAAGTAAATAGAACTATGGACAAACACATAGTAGAAATACTCGAGGAGAACATCGCAGTAAAGCAGGATATTATAGCTAATCAGATTGACGTTATAGTTAAGATGGTAAACAGCATTGCTGATGTGTTGAGCGGGGGAGGGAAGCTGCTTGTTTTTGGGAATGGAGGCAGTGCTGCTGACGCACAGCATATTGCTGGAGAACTGGTTGGCAGGTTTGAACTGGAACGAAGGGCACTACCAGCAATTGCCTTAACTACAGATAGCTCTGTGATAACCTCAATATCCAACGATTACAGCTTTAATGAGATTTTTTCGCGTCAGATAGAGGCATTAGGAACTCAGAAAGATATGGCTTTGGGTATATCAACAAGTGGAAATTCTGAGAATGTATTAGCTGGCATCCGCAAAGCAAAAAGTATGAAACTTACAACTATTGGATTTTCAGGCGGAAAAGGTGGAGAGCTCTCAAAAATAGCAGATTTATGCTTCATTGCCCCTTGTTCAAGTACACCACGTATTCAGGAAGCTCACATTACAGTAATTCACATAATCTGTAAACTTGTGGAAGAAAAATTATATTGTGAGCAAAGACAAAGTTAAATCTCTTTCCGCATTAAAGGAAATAATAGACTCTTTTAAAAAGCAAGGGAAGAAGATAGGTTTTACGAATGGTTGTTTTGATCTCATACATGTTGGACACGTAAAATATTTAAGAGCTGCAAAAAAGCTTTGCGATATACTCATAGTTGCTATAAACAGTGACAAATCCGTAAAGGGCTTAAAGGGCAATAAAAGGCCTCTATTCCCTCAGGATGAACGCGCAGAAATACTCTCCGCTTTTGAATTTGTTAATTACATTGTAATTTTTGATGAACTGGATCCTGAGAAAACTATATCAGCATTGCTCCCTGATATCCTGGTAAAGGGAGGAGATTATAAGATAGATCAGATTATTGGCAGAAACACTGTAACCTCGCACGGCGGAAAGGTTATAACCATTCCGGAAGTGAAAGGGAAGTCAACTTCAGAGATTATTAAAAAGATAATTAGGAGCTAAGTAATGCCTGTTGAAACAATCCATTGGCATAAAGGAAGAATTAAATTAATAGATCAGACTTTGCTTCCAAACAAGTTTAAATATATATATTGCGATACTGTAAAGAGTATATGGGAGGCAATTAAGAATTTGAGGGTTCGGGGAGCTCCTGCCATAGGCATTGCCGGAGCATTGGGTGTTGTTCTTGGAATACAGGATTCAAAGGTCAGAGGTTATGTTCAGTTTAAAAAACGACTGGAACAAGTTATATCATATCTATCATCCTCAAGACCTACTGCCGTTAATCTTTTCTGGGCGCTGGATAGAATGCGCGTATGTTGTGAACAACATAGAAATCTTTCAGTTAATACAATAAAATCTAAATTATTAAATGAAGCACAAAAGATTATAGAGGAAGACAAGAATATTTGCAGAAATATCGGTAAAAACGGGGCAAAGCTTATAAAAGACGGAGATGTGATTTTAACTCACTGTAATGCTGGAGGATTAGCTACTGCTGATTACGGAACAGCTCTAGGTGTAATTTTTTATGCAAATGAGCAAGGCAAGAAGATAAGAGTTTATGCAGACGAAACTCGACCATTACTGCAAGGAGCAAGGCTTACAACATGGGAGCTGATGCAGGCAGGGATTGATGTTACATTAATCTGCGATAATATGGCCGGTTCATTAATGAAAGAGGGGAAAATAAATTGCGTAATAGTCGGAGCTGATAGAATCGCTTCTAATGGAGATACTGCAAATAAGATAGGCACATACAGTCTGGCAGTGCTTGCAAAGGCTCATAATATTCCTTTTTATGTAGCTGCGCCTATTTCCACATTTGATATGAAAATAAAATCCGGTAAAGACATTCCCATTGAGCAAAGGTCTCCTAAAGAAGTGATAAATTTATACGGGAAAAGGATTGCGCCCAAAAATGTAGGCGTATATAATCCTGCCTTTGATGTAACCCCCTCAAAGTTTATATCTGCAATAATAACGGAATGTGGTATAATTAAAAAACCCGGTAAGGGAAAAATAATAGAAAAGGAGGTGAAATTATGAAGGATTTTATAAAAAAAGCAATGGAGCTGGCTGCTCATACAGAAGAGAAAGCTAATGAGCTTATTTATGAACTTTATAAAAAAGGGAAAGTAGGTAGTAAAGAAGCTAAAAAAATGACTAATGATTGGACAAAAAGAATAAAGAAGAGCGCATCTGCTCTTCAAAAGAAGATAGATGGGCAGATACATCAGGCAATCCGCAAATTAAATATCCCTACTAGAAAAGAGATAGAAGATATTAAAAAAAGACTCAATACATTAGAAAAAACAAAAAAATCTTCTGTTAAGCGCAAACCTCGTGCTAAAAAAGTTAAGGCGAACATATAAGTTCGCCTCTACAGAATGAAAATGGTAAAAATATAGGGGTAGACTTCTGTGTCTGCCCTTCTTCTATGTTAGTGTTGTTATGATTAATATGCAAAACAAAAAAATTGTAGTTTTTATTCCATTAATAATCTTCGCCTTCGCCTTATCCATAAGATTCGTTTACCTGTATCAGATGAGAGATAATCCTATGTTTTTTAATATCCCTATGGGACTGGATCAGGAAAGATTTGATAAATTTTCTCTTCAGATTTCACAGGGAGATATTCTGGGAGGAAAAGGCATTTATTCGCAATCTCCTCTTTATCCATACTTTCTTGCCTCAATATACAGCCTATTTGGACATCATTATATCATGGTGAGAATATTTCAAATAATTATGGGAGCTGGAACATGTGTTTTATTATACCTAATAGGAAATAGAATCTTTAATAGAACGGTTGGCGTAATATCAGGAATAATTTGCAGCTTATATGTAGTATTAATTTTCTATGAAGGAGAATTATTGCGTGTAACAATCACAGTTTTTTTAACTGTCCTTTTAGTTTTCTCAATTGTACGTCTCTCAAAGAGCAAAAAAGCTGCCATATGGTTAATCCCGGGGATTGTACTCGGTTTGTTAATACTATGCAGGCCAAATAATATCATATTGGTTCTATTTATTCTGATATGGTTGGTTTATGTGACGCTAAAGAATAAAAAACTATTAATTAAGCGATTTATGTGTTTTTTCTTTGGTGTTTTATTCGCGCTTACACCTCTTTTTGTTCGCAATCATATTGTTGGAGTTAATTTATTTTCTATGTCATCTCAGGGCGTAACTGCATTTGTGTGCGGTCACGATGCTAGATCTCCCGGTAGTGGATTCTATTACATCAAAGACGATACATATTCTGGAAAAAATCAGATACAAACATGTTTTAATGTTTTAAAAATAGCATTCAAAACGCCTTCTATATGGTTCCGCCAGCAGATAAAAAAGTCTATCGCTTTCTGGAACGGATACGAGATACCAAATAATTCCAATTTTTATTTATCGAGAAAATTCTCCGGTCTTCTGAGCCTTCCTCTTCCCGGTTTTGTATTTATAGCCTCAATGGGAATAATCGGTATTATTATATCTGTTCGAAATTGGAAAAAATATTTACTTTTATATTTGATAATTATTGGATGCTTTTGCTCTGTTATGGCTTTTTATATCCTGTCAAGGTTTCGACAGCCTATAGTGCCGTTCTTAATATTGTTCACAGGGTTTTTTATTGATTGGTTATGGAAGAAAGCCATGGACAAAGATTTCAAGAAACTAGTTTTGCCTCTTCTATGTGCTGTTTTCTTGTCTTTTTTAATATGGCCGAGACCGCAAGGATTTATATTACCGCAAGACTATTACAATATGGGCCTTTCCTATGCCATGGGCGAAAAGTATAGCAACGCAATCATGCAGTTTGATAACGCAATAAAATTAAGAGCGAATTATATTAAGCCTATTTATATGAAGGGATTTTGCCTTCTTCGACAGAGAAAGCCGAGACTAGCTATAAGAGAATTTGAAGAGGTTTTGAAACTTGACCCTTATTATGCAAAGGCATTGAAAAGCACGGCAATAGCTTACGGTACTTATGTTAGAGATAAATCTAGGGCAGTTTATTACCTTGATAGGTATCTCAAATTGTGTCCTGATGATGTAGAGATGTCAAAGGTAAGACAAAGTATTGGAAATAACTTAAAATATCAGAACCAAAATTAGCATAGATTATCCTACAGCCCTAACTTTCTATAAGCATCTATAAATTCAGCTGGCGATATAACTTTTATTCCTTGTCGTAATTTCAATGGATAGTGTATTGCATTTCCTGTAATTAGATATTTGGCTTTTGCTCCAAGTGCAACTTCCAAAAATGCTTCGTCATCTGCATCTGGTAGTTTTTCAGGAAGTGGTTTTGATGCAGCTATGCAGCCGCAGGCTTCTATCTGGTCGATAAGAGCATCAATGTGCTCTGGATCAAATTTGAATTTCGGGCGGAGTAGCACACTTTGATATTCAGAGAGAATTCGCGCATCGTAACAGAGTTTCAAAATGCCTGATGATACCATACGAACGATTTCCCCTGGAGCATTATACGGAGAAAGCAGGCCAGAGACAATTATGTTAGTGTCCAGAACTATTTTCATTTAGAACGTTTCTTTCGTTCTGCTTTAATTTCAGAGTTTATCTCTTCAAGGATCATTTGATCAGTTCTCATTTCAACAGATCGTCGTTGCAGTGAAGTCACGGCTCCAATTGCGCGAGCCTGACGAAATGCAGCTAGAGACTCTTCAAGGGAACCTTCTGACGTAGCAGACAGGATAGCAATAGGTTTCCCGTTTGAAGTAATTACCATTTCCTTTTCATTTGACAGCCTCTGCCAAACTTGAGCAGATTTTCCACGCAGGTCTCTTACAGTGACGAACTGCATATATGCCTCCTTTTTCGTATTTAGTTACAGTGTATACAATCGTCACGCAATTGTCAACCACGACAAATTCTTTCTTCCCTTTTTACCACAATTAGAGTAATATTTAGAGCATGAAAAAAGCATTCACCACAAACAGTCCTGAAGAAACAAAGTGTCTGGGTAAAAAGATAAGCGGGTTTTTAAAAGAGGGAGATGTTATTGCTTTGATTGGTAAACTGGGAGCAGGCAAGACGGTTATTGCCAATGGCTTGTGCAGTGGTCTTGGAGTAAAGGAAAATTATATAACAAGTCCGACTTACACAATAATCAATCAATATAATGGGAGAATTCCTGTTTATCATATTGATCTATACAGATTAAATGATTCAAGAGAGCTTTACAACATAGGCTGGGATGAATATATCTATGGAAATGGAACATGTATAATAGAATGGGCAGATAAGGCAGAGGAAATGTTGCCTGAAGAATATCTAAGGATAAACATAGAAGTAACTGGAAAGGATAAGAGAAAAATAACTTTACAAGCCAAAGGCGCATCTTATGAAAATACTTGGTGTTGAAACCGCTACTAATGTTTGCAGTGTATGTATACTGGAGAATTCCCAGCTTATAGCGGAATACACAACAAATATAACAAAAACACATTCACAGCGTCTTATGCCAATGATAAAACATGTTCTCGCAAATGTCGAATTAATCCCAAGTGACATAGGAGCTATTGTTGTTTCAATAGGGCCAGGGTCTTTTACCGGGGTTAGAATAGGTATCAGTGCAGCAAAGGGAATGGCAATGGCGCTTAACATTCAAACAGCTGGGGTTTCCACACTAGGTGGAATCGCATATAACCTTGTGGATTCATACACTGGCCAAGTATGTGTAATTACAGACGCAAGAAGAAAGCAGGTATATACGGCGATTTATGAAATGCCAAATATGAAAAAGCTGACAGAGGACATGGTCCTTCCGATTGAAGAATTGATTAAGAAAATAAAAAAGAAAACAATCTTTATCGGCAATGCATGCGCACTATATTACAATACATTAAAAAAAGAATTAGGTGATTTGGCTCTTGTGTGTCCTCCTCATTCAGGTATTCCACGCGCTTCGAGTATTGCACTTTTGGGTGAGAAGAGATTAAAAGAAGGTAAAGGTTTGAGTCATTTTGACTTGAAGCCAAATTATGTAAGATTATCGGATGCAGAAATGAAATGGAAGGAGAAGCATGGAAAGATTAAGTAAAGAATCCCTTGAGGCTCATAAAAAATTAAAAGGTAAGATTGAAATAAAGAGTAAGATTAAACTAAACAACATTCACGACTTAAGCATTGCCTATACTCCCGGAGTCGCAGAACCATGCAGGCAAATTTTCAGAAATAGGGAGAAGATTTATGACCTTACCTCAAAATGGAACACAATAGCTATTGTTACTGATGGAAGCGCTGTTTTAGGCTTAGGCAATATTGGAGCAGATGCATCTTTGCCTGTTATGGAAGGGAAAGCCGTTCTTTTCAAACAATTTGGAGACGTAGATGCTTTTCCTATATGCATAAACTCACAAGACACTGATAAAATAGTGGAGACAGTGAAACTAATTTCTCCTGCTTTTGGAGGAATTAATCTTGAGGATATATCAGCCCCAAGATGTTTTCTCATAGAAGAAAAACTTAAAAGAGAGTTAGACATTCCGGTATTTCATGATGATCAGCATGGAACAGCGGTTGTTGTGTATGCTGCATTGCTTAGTGCCTTACAATTAGTTAGCAAACAAATAGACAAAATAAAAGTTGTTATCCTTGGGGCAGGAGCGGCTGGGATCGCCATCTCAAAGCTGCTTACTAACGCAGGATGCAGGAATATTCTTATATGCGATAGAGCAGGCATAATACACAAAAACAGAGAAGGCAATATGAATTTTGCAAAAAAGGAGATTTCAGAAATTACGAATCCTGAGAACTTATCAGGAACTCTGGCAGACGCTACAGTCGGAGCTGATGTCTTTATAGGAGTATCAGGCCCTGGTTTAGTAACAGGGAAAATGGTAAAGAATATGAATAAAGAGGCAGTTGTTTTTGCCATGTCAAATCCCGTTCCAGAAATCGCACCCGAAGAGGCTAAGCGGGCTGGAGCGAGAATTATTGGAACAGGCCGCAGTGATATGCCAAATCAGATTAATAATGTGCTTGCCTTTCCAGGAATATTCAGAGGCGCGTTGGATGTAAGATCGTCGGATATAAACGAAGAGATGAAAATAGCGGCTGCAGAGGCATTATCAAGCTTAATATCAAATAAAGAATTGCGTGATGATTACATAATTGTTAATCCTTTTGATAAAAGAATAAAAAGCGCTGTTTCCAGAGCCGTTGCAAAAGCAGCCAAGTCCAGTGGTGTTGCAAGGAAATAAATATGGAATACCGCACTGTTGCACAGATTAACTTAAAAGCTATAGGACATAACGTTGCCTGCATAAGAAAAATAGTAGGTAAAGATAGAAAAATTCTTGCAGCAGTTAAGGCAAATGCTTATGGACACGGAGATGCAGAGACAGCAAAAACCGCAGTAAAATGTGGCGTTGACTATCTTGGTGTTGCCAATATTGAAGAAGCTATCCACCTGCGCAGAGCGGATATAAATATACCGATTTTAATACTTGGCTGTTCATTTAAATATGAAATAGGGGATATCCTTTCATATAATATAAGTCCAACTATAGCAGACCTGGACTTTGCAGAAGCATTGAATAGAAAAGCAAAAGAGTTTCCTAATAAAGTAGCAGTACATGTTAAAATTGATACAGGGATGGGACGGATAGGTTCACACTTTGAACATGCTGTAGATTTTGTAAAAGAGATCGCTAAATTAGAAAACCTGTTCTTAGAAGGTATATTTACGCATTTCCCTTCTTCTGATGAAGCTGATAAAAGTTTCAGTCTGCTTCAAATAAAGCGGTTCAAAGATATTCTGGATAAACTAGAAAACTCAGGAATCTTAATACCTATAAGGCACATGGCAAACAGCGGAGCCATTCTCTCTGAAAATATTCATGACAGTTTTTTTGATATGGTCCGCCCGGGCTTAATGCTCTATGGGGCATATCCATCGCCTTATGTTTCCAAGGACATCAAGCTTGAACCAGCTTTGACACTAAAAACAAGAGTTGTCTTTATAAAAGATGTGAAACGAGGTTCTACAATCAGCTATGGAAGAACCCACATAACAAAGTCAAAAGCAAGGCTTGCTGCAATACCGGTTGGATATGGTGATGGATACAGCAGATTACTTTCAAACAAGGGAGAGGTGCTGATAAAAGGTAAAAGAGCTCCTATTGTGGGAAGAGTTTGTATGGATCAGTTAATAGTGGATGTAAGTAGAATTTCTGAGGTATGCGTGGGGGATGAGGTTGTTTTAATTGGCAAGCAGGGACGGGGGCAAATAAGTGCTGAGGAAATTGCAGAAAAAATAGGCACAATACCTAATGAAGTATTCTGCATGATTAGTAAAAGAGTGCCGAGAGTATATGGAAAAAATTAGAATTTTACGCATAATTTCGAATTTGGGAGTGGGTGGTGTGCAGAAAAGAATGGTGTCGCTTTTACCAAAACTCAACAAAGAGAGGTATGAAATTGTCGTATGCAGCTTCAAATCCGGAGAATTGCAGCATTGCCTGGAACAATCTGGAATTCCAGTCCGAATAGTCTCGCGCAGATTCAAGTTTGATCCTGTTTGCATATATAGACTGTGCTCAATCATGAAGAAGGAAAATATTGATATAGTTCATACTCACTGCCACAAACCCAACACTACAGGGAGATTTGCGGCAAAATTAGCAGGTGTGCCTGTTATAATTGCAAATGAGCATAATGTGGATAGTTGGAAAAGCAACTGGCAGCTAACCCTAGACAAATGGCTTGCTGCACACTCCGATAAAATTATTGCAGTATCAGAAGCAGTTAAAAGCTTTTATGTAAAAAATGCTAATATTTCTGCTGATAAATTTGAGGTTGTCTATAATGGAGTGGATTTGGATTTCTGGCAAAATAATATACCTGCAAAGGAAATGATTTTTAAGAAAAAGGCTGAATTGGGCTTATTGCAGGGCGATAAAGTAATAGTAGCTATCGGCCGACTTCATCCGCAAAAGGGACATGAATACTTATTAAGAGCAGCAAGAAAAATAATCCCCAGAATGAAAAACCTAAAGTTTCTGATAATTGGAGATGGTCCAATGAAAGAGAGTTTAGAATCTTGCTCGGAAAGATTAGGCATAAAAGAGAATGTTGTCTTTACAGGTAAAAGAGACGATGTAAAAGATATACTATACCTCTCAGACATTTCAGTAGTTTCGTCTGTCAGAGAAGGGTTCTCAAACGCAGTTTTAGAAGCAATGGCCTGCGGGAAGCCGGTTGTTGCAACAGATGTGGGTGGCAACAAGGAGATTATCATTGATGGGAAAAATGGGTTTATTGTTTCTTCCAGAGATGAAGATGCTCTTGCAGATAGGATACTGACATTAGCTGGCAATGAAGAATTGACTATAAGAATGGGGCTTGCTGCTAAAGAAACTGTCAAAAGTTTTTCTTTAAGCCGGATGATTCACAAAACTGAAAAACTCTATGAAGAGTTGATGGATAAAAAAATATGAGACATACCCGTCAGTATTTTTTGGGAGTAACAGTAGCTGTATGCGTGAGGTATCTGCCTAGAAGTTTAATGCTTTTTTTAGGCAATATTCTTGGAGATTTCGCATTTTACATAATTAGAGTCAGGAGAAAACAGGTTTTTAAAAATCTTAGAATAGCTTTTGGAAATCAGAAGAGTGAAATTGAACTGAAAAAGATAGCAAGAAAGATGTATCGTAATCTTGGAAAGACACTTCTGGAATTTCTGCAGCTTCCTAGAATGAATGGAACAAGAATAAGAAGAATTGTTGATACGTCTGAGCTATGTAAAATAGCCCCCATTCTAAAAGAAGGGAAAGGAGCTATTTTGCTTGGTGCGCATTTTGGAAACTGGGAACTTTTGGGCGCCGCTTTTGGACTTTTGGGATATCCTGTAAATGTAATTGGCAGACTTTCAGATAACAGAAGAATAGGGAATACTATTGACAGGTATAGAAGGCTTGTTGGAATGAAAGTTATTCAGAAGAATGATCCCATTAGAAAGGTGCTTCGCGCACTCAGTAATAATGAACTGGTTGCTATATTAATGGATCAAAATACGAGAAAAGATATGATTTTTGTAGATTTCTTTGGAAGTCCTGCAGCTACTGCAAAAGGAATAGCTGTTTTTGCCCTGAGAACAGGAGCACCAGTTGTTCCAGCTTTTATTGTAAGAGAGAGGAAACACCACAGAATACTTATTGGAAATCCTATATATGCGCATAGTTCTGAAAACGCAGAGAATGATATACGGAAATACACAGCGCAATTTTCTAAGGTTATTGAATCTTATATCAGACAATATCCTGACCAGTGGTTCTGGCTACATAATCGCTGGAAAACCCAGCCTAAAAAACTATTAGCTTAATGTAAAAAATACTGTATAATATACATAAAGATAATAATTATTCATGAATTATTGAGGTATTTGAAATGCATGCTATTATGTCTCGTTGGATAGAGCAAAAATTAAGAAGTTCATTGTCGCAACATAAGGTACGTCTTATTTTTGGGGCGCGTCAAACAGGGAAGTCTACTTTACTTCGTCGGTTAGCTCCATCAAGCGCTTTGTTTATAAATCTTCAGGACCGTCGGGTTCGGCTGCGTTTTGAAAGGCAGCCGGATGAACTGATAAGAATGCTTAAGGCAGAATCAAGGAAACGGACAGTTCTAATTGATGAAATCCAGAAAGTACCAGCACTACTTGACGATATTCAATTACTCTATGATGAAGATCCTGAGAGATTTGAATTTATTCTTACAGGAAGTTCCGCGCGTAAATTACGCTATTCAGCAGCCAATCTATTACCAGGACGAGCGCACCAGTACCATCTTTTTCCACTAATTTCTACAGAGAGGCAAGATGCAAACGATTCAATTATATTACCTATGGCAATTGCTAAATCATTACATCATGGTTTCCCAAAAGCAGATATAGAAACACTACTTTTGTATGGAAACCTTCCAGGGATAGTTATGGAACAGGACCCTACCCGAAAAGCAACATTAGAATCCTATGCTGAAATTTATTTGGAAGAGGAAATACGTCGAGAAGCGTTAGTACGAAATGTGGGTCATTTTAGTAAATTTCTGGAGTTAGCCGCATTAGAATCGGGACAAATAATGAACTTGACTAAACTTTCGCAACAGTCAGGAATACCTGTAGCTACCTTACGTTCTTTTTATCAGGTTTTGATAGATACATTCATAGGTTATTGGCTGCTACCGTTTAAAGGCAGAACAAGAAAGCGATTATTGACTACACCCATGTTCTGCTTTTTTGATTTAGGAGTACGTAACGCGCTGGCGCGGATTTCACTAACAAAACAAAGCCTGCAAGTACAGGCAGGGACATTATTTCAGCAGTGGGTTCTTACTGAGTTATGGCATCGGTGTGGCTACCTTGGTCGGAATTACTGTCTTTATTTTTGGCGGACTGTATCAGGAGCTGAGGTTGACATTGTCCTTGAAACGCCTAATGAAGTTATACCTATTGAAGTTAAATGGACAGATAATCCTAGAGAAACAGATGCTAGACATGTAAAATTATTTATGCAAACTTATCCTGATTGCGCGAAACGTGGCTTTATCGTCTGTCGCAGTCCACATAGATTGCAAATCACCAAACAAATAACAGCCATACCATGGCAGGAAATGTAGGTTTTTTAAGAAGCAAATAAGAGGTGTTCTAAATGTGGATGAAAGTTGTTAAATATATTGTTGGGACACTAATTGTTTTTTCCTTTCTCCATCTATATTTCAGGTATTTTGAATGGAAAAATATTTACTATTCTACGCGTGAGATTAGCAGAATTCCAGAAAGTATTGGTTTAAAGTTTGAAGATATCTTTTTTGAAACAAATGATCATGTTAAGCTGAATGGCTGGTATGTTCCTTGTGAAGGAGCAATATCAACTCTCCTTTTTTGCCATGGGAATGCTGGGAATATAAGCGACCGTCTTGACAGTATAGACATCTTTCATAATCTTGGTTTGAATATTTTTATATTTGATTACAGGGGTTATGGCAAAAGCAGGGGATTTCCAACAGAAAAAGGCACTTATCTGGACGCAATGGCTGCATATAGCTGGCTCATCTCAGAGAAAAAACTGGATGAGGATAAGCTTATCATATTTGGCCGTTCTCTTGGGGGTTCAATAGCAATTGACCTTGCATCAAAAATTAATAAGGGCTTGCTTATTTCAGAAAGCGCATTTACATCTATAATTGATATTGGGAAGGAATTTTATCCATTTTTGCCAATTAAATATTGTGCAAGCATAAAATATGACAGTATTCAAAAAATAAAAAGCATAAAGATTCCAAAGCTTATAATACATTCAGAGGAGGATGAAATAATACCATTCCACCATGGAGAGAAAATCTTTAAAGCAGCCCTTTCACCTAAACAATTCTATCAAATGCGTGGTGGACATAATGATGGTTTTATAATAATGGGTAAAGAATATGAGGAGACAATAAAAAACTTCATTAAGAAAAACTTAAAATAAGGACAGTGAAACCTGTTGAAGTTTGATATTTAATTTTGTATAATTGAGCCTAAATTAATAATCGTACTCAAAAGTTAATCAATGTAGAGGAGGATTCGTCAATGGCAACAAAGGTTGGAATCAATGGATTTGGAAGGATTGGAAGATTGGTTTTAAAGGCAGGTTTAAGATCAAATGAACTGGAATTTGTAGCGGTAAATGACCTTACAGATGCAAAAACATTAGCGCATCTTTTTAAATATGATTCCACTTTTGGAATATTTAACGGGACTGTGGAAGCTAAAAACGATGCAATAATTATTAATGGTAAAGAAATAAAAGTTATTGCTCAGAAAGACCCGTCTCAGTTGCCATGGAAAGAGATGGGCGTGGACATTGTTATTGAATCAACAGGAAGGTTCACGGACAAGTCGCAAGCAATTGCTCACATTCAGGCAGGAGCAAAGAAAGTAATTATATCAGCTCCTGCAAAGAATGAGGATATAACAATTGTATTGGGAGTAAATGAGGATAAATACGATCCTTCTTCACATCATATTATTTCAAACGCCTCTTGCACTACAAACTGTTTGGCTCCTGTCGCAAAAGTTTTGATGGATAATTTTGGTATAACAAAGGGGATGATGACAACAATTCATTCATATACAAATGATCAGGTTATACTTGATTTCCCGCATAAGGATTTAAGAAGAGCGAGGTCAGCGGCTGTATCAATGATCCCAACAACAACAGGAGCTGCAAAAGCTGTTGCGCTCGTTATCCCTGAATTAAAAGGCAAAGTGGACGGAATGGCTATCAGGGTCCCAACGCCAAATGTCTCTCTGGTTGATCTTGTTGCGAATACGGAGAAAAAAACAAGTGCAGAAGAGGTAAATGCCGCTTTAAAGAATGCGGCAGAGAATGAGTTGAGCAAATATCTCGAATACTGCGATGAACCTTTAGTATCAAAGGATTTTAATGGAAACAGCAAATCATCAATTGTAGACGCGTTGTGTACAAAGGTTATAGATGGCAACATGGTTAAAGTTCTTGCATGGTACGATAATGAATGGGGTTATTCAAACAGAGTTGTTGATTTAGCTGAATATATAATTTCAAGGCAGTAAAAAAATATGAGCAAGTTATCTTTAAGAGATATAGAAATCAAAGATAAGAAAGTTTTAATGAGGGTGGATTTTAATGTTCCTTTGGATGGTAACTGTAATATAACGGATGATACTCGCATAAAAGCAGCTTTGCCGAGTATTAAGTATTTAATAGAAAATAAAGCTAAGTTAATACTTGTTTCTCATCTTGGACGACCAAAAGGAAAAGTAGATGAAAAGATGAGATTAACTCCCGTAGGCATAAGGCTGGAGGAGTTATTAGGTATAAAAGTTAAAAAAGCGGATGACTGTATTGGTTCTGAGGTTGAAAAAGAAGTAAATAATTTAAAGGAAGGAGAAGTATTGCTTCTTGAAAATACGCGTTTTCATGAGGAAGAAGAAAAAAACGATGCAAACTTCTCTCAGTCTATGGCAAAACTGGCAGATATTTATGTTAATGATGCTTTTGGAACTGCTCATCGCGCACACGCCTCAACAGTCGGAGTGGCAATGTTTATTAATAAGGCTGCATGCGGCTTTCTGATGGAAAAAGAGATAAAAGCTTTGAGTAAGTTAACAGAGAATCCTGCGAGGCCTTTTACTCTTATTATGGGTGGGGCTAAACTTGCTGACAAAATACCGGTTATGGAAAGCCTTATTGATAAAATAGATACTTTGCTGCTCGGAGGCGGGGTAGCATACACTTTTTGCAAGGCAAAAAACTGGACAGTTGGAAACTCTCTTGTAGATGAAAGCAAAATAGACGTTGCAAAAGAAATAATAACAAAAATGCGTAAAGCACGTGCAGAATTACACACTCCTTTAGACCATGTAATAGTTCAGGAAATCTCTGAAGATGCTCAAACAATAATAACTGAAAGAGGAGCAGTTCCCGCAGGCTGGATAGGGGTTGATATAGGACCTCAGGCAATCGAAGAGTACAAAACTGAGATTGGGCTTTCAAAAACTGTTTTTTGGAATGGGCCGGTGGGCATTTTTGAGATAGATAAATTTGCAAAGGGCACTATTGCTATCGCAAAAGCGCTTGCTAAAGTAGACGCATATACTGTCATTGGAGGAGGAGATTCCATAGCAGCTGTAAATAAGGCAGGTGTGGCAGATAAGATCAGCCATATATCTACAGGCGGAGGCGCATCTCTTGAATATCTTGCAGGCATTGAGCTGCCGGGCATTGCTGCATTAACGGATAAATAATTTTATGTTTACGTTTATAAGTGTAATCCATATTGTAGCTTGTATAAGTCTGATTTTAATTGTTCTTCTTCAGGTAGGAAAAGGCGCAGATATTGCCAGTATGTTTGGCGGAGCAGGCACTCAATCTCTATTTGGAACAAGTTCTGAGACATTTATGACAAAACTTACCACAGCAATGGCTATAATTTTCGTCCTCACGTCCATATCATTAAGCTTTATGTGGGTTTCTCATTACAGCGGCACTTCCATAGTGAAAAAGGAAGGTATAAAGCAGGTAGAAGCTGAAGCTGTAAAAGAAAAAGTGTCTAAACAGACGGCAGAAAAATAAGTTATAGAAATTATATTATGAAGAATATATTACCGCTTCTTGCGGTATTTTTTTTATTTATAAATACACACTCAATCTCTGGCGAGCCTGCATATGGTGATGCAATAATTGCAGGCTCAATAGGGGATGCCTCAACACTTGTTCCAATATTGGCTTCAGACAGTGCTTCTCAAGATATTGTAGGGCTGGTATTTAATGGACTTCTTAAGTACGATAAGAACATAAAACTGGTTGGGGATCTGGCAGAATCATGGGAAGTCTCTTCTGACAGACTCACTGTTACATTTCATTTACAGGAAAACGTTAAATGGCACGATGGTTTTCCATTTACAGCTTCTGATGTGATGTTTACATATAAAAAACTTACAGATCCAGATGTTCCTACTCCATACGGCGGTGATTTTGAACGAATAAAAAAAGCAGAAATTGTTGATCCTTATACATTCAAAGTAACATACAAAGAGCCATTTTCTCCAGCTCTTGCCAGCTGGGGAATGTGGATTATGCCTGAGCATCTTCTAAAAGATAAGAATTTAATCAAGTGTAGTTTTGCGCGGCATCCAATAGGAACAGGACCATATAAGTTTAAAGAATGGAAAACCGGACAAAGAATTGTTCTTGAAGCAAACAATGACTACTTTGAAGGCAGACCATATATAGATAAGTATGTTTACCAGATAATTCCAGACGATGCGACAATGTTTCTTGAACTTGGCGCTGGGAATATTGATTGGATGGGGCTTAATCCTGTTCAATATACTTATCAGACTAATAAGACATGGTTTAAAACTGGTTTCAGCAAATATAAATATCCAAGCTTTGGTTATACCTATCTAGGTTACAACCTTAAAAACCCGTTATTTAAAAATAAACTTGTTAGACAGGCTTTAACATATGCAATTAATAAGTCTGAGATTATCAAGGGAGTTTTATTAGGCTTAGGAGAGATCTCAACAGGTCCTTTTCCTCCTGAATCATGGGCATACAACAAACACGTGAGAAGATACCCGTATAATCCGCTAAAGGCAAAAGAGATGCTAAAACTATGCGGGTGGAAGGACCATGATGGAGATAGTTGGATTGATAAGGATGGGGAAAAGTTCGAATTTGAGATTATAACAAATCAGGGAAATACACAGAGGAAGAAATGCGCAGAAATTATACAACAGAATCTCAGACTTGTTGGTATTAAGGTAAATATAAGAATAATTGAATGGGCGTCTTTTCTAAATGAATTTATTAATAAAAAAAGGTTTGATACTATTTTACTCGCATGGAATCTGGGCAGAGATCCGGATTGTTTTGATATCTGGCATTCATCTAAAATAAAAGAGGGAGAGTTTAATTTTCTTTCTTATAATAATCCAGAGATAGACAAGCTCTTGGAGGATGGAAGAAAGGAATTTGAAATAGAGAAAAGGAGACAGATTTATCATAGGATCCACGAGGTTTTAGCTGAAGACCAGGCATATACATTTTTATATGTGCCTGATTCGCTTCCGGTTGTTCATACACGCTTTAAAGGCATAGAAGTCTCTCCGATCGGAATAGGCTACGATTTTATAAAATGGTATGTACCGAAGCGTCTGCAGAAATATACGCAATAATGAAAGAAAATCAGCATAAAATATTACTTATAGAACCCCCCTTTTTTCGTCTATTTAAAGATACATACTCACTTGAGAGGTATCCTTTCTCTTTGGGGTATCTGGCAGGAACAATAAAAAAGGAGACTAACTGGAATGTAATGGCCTACAATGCTGACTTTAATTTTCCAAGCGAACTCATCAAAGTCAGTTATTTAGCAAGTACTGGTTTTGATAATTATTTAAACAATCTAAAAGACTTATCATCACCAATGTGGAAAGAGATTAAATCAACTATATCAGAATATAATCCCACTGTTGTCGGGATTTCTGCCAAATCTCAAAATTTTGCATCAGCATGCATAGTGGCCAAAATTGCTAAAGAAATCGATAAGCAAATAATCGTGATAACAGGTGGGCCACATCCTTCCATGGTAGGGTCAGGTGTGTTAAATTGTCCAGATATTGATGTGTGTGTCAAAGGCGAAGGCGAAAGAACTATTATTGAGTTGATTAAGGCAATAGATGCCCAAAAGGGATTTGATACCATTCAAGGTATTGTCTATAGAAAAGACGGTCAGATTGTTGAAAATGCTCCAAGAGAATTTATAGAAGATTTAGATTCTCTTAGCTTTCCTCATGAAAGTGCCACAGAAGCACTAAAAGACTATGACAAATATCCTATAACTACATTCGAAAATGTTTTTGCAACCAGAGGCTGTCCATATAATTGTTTCTTTTGTGGATCCCGAAAGATATGGGGTCGTAATGTAAGATTTCGTTCTCCTGATAATGTTATAAGAGAAATTAAAGCTCTTCAAAAGAAAGGATTATTCTCAATCCATTTTGACGACGACATTTTCGGTATAAATATACAATACCTTAATGACCTGTGTAATGCCCTTATCAAACATTGTCCGGGATTGAAATGGAGCTGTGAACTTCATGTAAAGTTGGTTGATGAACAAAGAATATCTCTTATGAAAGAAGCAGGATGTACTTCAATAAAAATTGGTATTGAGTCGGGAAATAATGAAATACTGAAGAAGATGAGAAAAGGGTTCACTATAGAACAAGCCATTTCTGCGTGTAAAATTATTAAGACATACGGTATTCGATTAGAGGCTTTCTTTATAGTTGGTTTTCCCCAAGAAACCGAGAATACATTGAATGATACTTTAGTAACTATGAAAAAAATTAAGTGTGATATATTGATCTATAGTATATTTACTCCTTATCCAGGCACGGAAGCATTTGAATTTTGTAAAGAAAATGGATTAATTAATGATTACTATGACATCTCTTTATATAATCATCAAAGTCCAGCTAACTGTTTTTGTATTAACATAACTCCTGAGAGATTTAGAATGTTAGTTTCTAAAGTAGAGAAAATGGTAGACAGGAAAAACTGGCTGAAGAGGATGGAACGAGTTTTTTCTTTGAACACATTTTGGAAAATACAAAAGTTGGGAATAGGTAAAAGCTTACAAAAAGGCATAAGAGTACTTACCAACAAATAATGCGCTATAGAAAAAGAAAAGGACAATGTCGCAATTTTGTTCCTGTTGACATAACAAACCCTATTTTCTTATATATTCCTGCCACTTCTTATCAAGACGTGTCAGATTTCCAAAGTCGAATTGATAACTTGTTCTAAGCGCATCTTCAAAATTCTTTCCATCACGCAAATCTCTGCAAAGATTAGTAAATCTATACTGGCCTTTGCTTCTTAAAAAATCTACAAGAGAATAGGATATGCTGTAGAAAAGCAGGACTTTTTCATTATCTTCAGGATAATTAGTTTTATCAAGCACTTCATGGATGGAAAGATTATTGTCTTTTTTTAATTCTTCCTTTATTGCACTTATATATCCTGATTTGCTTGTTAGCTCCATGTTCACAGCAAGACCTTCATTGAACCATAAAGGAATATTATTCCCTATATAATCTGCCAGGATTAGATGCGTCATTTCATGAGGCAGAAGAGAGTCTGAAAAATTTACTGACTCTTTATAACTTACTATCTCTCTTTTATCATAATTGGCAAATCCTGCTGACCAGGATGGAATATCATTGTTTTTCAGATAACTCTCCTTATTTGCATATATGTATATCTTACATCTTTTATCAAAAGTCCAGAATTTCCCAAATCTGGTAAAGCCTACACTTCTGTCTAACTGCTTATAATATTCTTCTGCTTTATACCCAACACGCTGAGCAAAACCCAAATTGTCTTCATAATATATTGAAAAATGATCGGATTTATAGACTTTCCAGTCTTCAGCTAGTATATGATCAGAGAAAGCAAAAACTATTAAAATAAAAAACGGTAGAAATGTTTTATATGATTTCATTTATTGTTGTTTTCATAAAGATTATCAAGCGGGCTTTGAGGAGCATTTGACATATCTCTTATCACATGGGTATAAACCATGGTTGTCTCCACCTCACTTTTTTGCCGAAACATCCATATTATACGAAATGCGTAATTTAGCAAGAATTTTAGTGACAACGCTGCCGATATAGTGTATATTCAAAACATGTAAAATGGGATTTTTAAGGATAAAAGGAATTTCGTCCATTAATTGTTATATGTCAATGTTCTAAGATTAGGAGTATGTGCTGAGACAATAAAGTCTTTACACACATTATGATTATGAAATCGCCTAAAAGAGGCAATTTTGGCTATAAAAACGTTGTAAAAATTGAAACTACTATACCTTTAACAAAAAGAGAAATAATATGCCGCTAACAATAAAACGACAAGATGTGAATTTTTTCCCTGATACAAAAAGGGTTATAGCCCGTTTCTTTTGTCCAGGAGGAGGAGAAGAAAGAATAAAATTAGTTCTTTCCAAAATTTTAAAATTATCGAAAAGTGAAATACTCTTAAACTTGAATGACGTATTAAGAAATTTTTCCGAACGTCACAGAAATATAACTATTATTTTTGAAAAACATTTTAATAAAATTGAAAATTATTTGTTAGATTTAAAAATCAATCCGGAAACTATCTCTAAGGAAACTCAATTACTTATTGG
Organism: bacterium; assembly: GCA_018812485.1. NCBI lineage: Bacteria > bacterium. Next base: position 22,410 of record JAHJDO010000097.1, read on the forward strand.
TTCTTATTTTACAATGGAATATTCTATCGAATCTGCTGCTTTTTTTAATCCCTCAATTATTGAAGATCCCGATCAGTCGAATCTGACTGAAGAGGGACAAAAAAGAATTATTGTGAGTTTTAGGGCAACTGGTGAAGGGCATGTTTCATCAATAGTTTTTAGAAGCGGAATTATTGATAAAAATAACAACCTTAATTTTAGACCTGTAAAATCTATTGTGGATGTTCCTGAATCTATTAAACGTCATAAATACAATAAAAATGATTTTATCGAAAAATTTGAAAAGATGAATGTATATAAAGATATCACAAAAAAAGAGGAAAACCTTGTACAAAAAATAGTATCAAAAACTATAGATCAGATTTTTAATAAATTAAATGAGACCTTTATTTATGGAGAATTGCAGCAGAGTCTAGACGCTTTTTCAAAAAACGAGGAATTAACCTTTACTAAAAAAAGAGTTGTTCAGGCAATAAATTTTCTAGCAAGTTCTCATTATGAAATTACTTTTTCTTTAGATACCTCAATATCGGAACGTGTAATCTTTCCTGTATCTTATACTGAAACAAGGGGTATCGAAGATGCCAGGTTTGTTCGTTTTACTAATGATGATGGAAGTGTTATCTATTATGTTATCCCAAGAAAAATATTATGCAAAGTTACTGTTAAAACAGTTGATTATCAAAGAACAATTCTCTGTCATTGTTATCGTAACACACATCATTGACTTTGCATAAAATAATGTTCTCTTTAAACATATCCCCACAAT
>JAHJDO010000098.1 GCA_018812485.1 bacterium
ATGACTTTTCCTTTCGGTTTTTGTTGTAACTTATTATTTGAGAAGCAGTTACATTATATCAAGGCTGGAGGGGAAAGTCAAGAAATTAATGTTTGCAACTTCCTGTGTAACAGTGAGTTGTGAATTTTACAGGAGACTAGTAACCTAATATTTAAGGGAGGGAAAAAAGATGAAGAAGATAATAATAGTGAGTTTATTTCTGGGAATAGTTTTTTTATTATGCTTTTCAGTTTATGCCGAGAATAAAAATATAGTAGAGAATCCTGATTTTCAATTGGGGTTGAAATACTGGAGTACATGGGTGTCGGACAAGACAAAGGAGTTCCAGCGCTGGGAGGTTGATACGGATACTTTTAACCGAAGTGTATTGAAATATGTATCAACTAAAAAGGCCGGCCTTTCGGCCGTTGTTTCTCAACATATCCAAGGACTTAATTTCAAAAAGGATACGGATATCACCTGTATTTTAGTTCACCAAGCCTCCAAGGAGGCAGTCGGTAGATTCGCTTTTGCACTATATCAATATATTGAAGGAGAAGAGGTAAAATGCGGGCAAGAGATTTTCAATATTTATGTGGATACTAATATACAGGTTGAACCTGAGGAGTGGATGGAATGGAGTAAGGATTTCAAGATTCTAAAAGGAGTTGACAAAATAATTATACGCATTAATTGTGATATGAAAGGAACCGCCTATTTCCGGCATGTAGGCATTCAATTAAAGAAATCTTTTGAAGAGAAATAAGATTATGGATAAAAAGAAATTCTTTATGAAGTTGGGAAAAAGTCAGCTATTAGGTGGTGTATTATCTATCTTTATTGTATTCACTCTTTTAACAAACCTTAATAGTGAAACTACTGATTTAATATTAGTCAAAGATAGCAAACCATCAGCTCAAATAGTTATTGATGAAAATGCATCACTGGTAGCAAAGTTTGCTGCTCAGGAACTGCAGTATTATATAGAAAAGATAAGTGGAGCGAAATTAGCGATAGTAGAGACTATTGATGAAGAAAAAGCCAACCTTATTATTGGAGATCATGCGGTACTTGAGAGATTGAATGTTGATACTAAAAGTTTGAAGTATGAGGAATTTATCATTCGCAGGTTCGGGAATAAAATAGTCTTCTATGGATATGATATGCTTTCTAAGAGCAGAATAAATGTCCGTAGCACTCAAAGTGTAGGTAGCCTCTATGCGGTTTATGATTTTTTGGAGCGTGAATTAGGTGTCCATTGGTATTATGCCGGAGAGTTCGGAGAGGTAGTTCCAAGAGCCAAAGATATATCAGTCAAAGGAGAGGATATACAGGATAGTCCCAAGTATGGCAATAGATTTCTCAATCCTTATTATACGGATGACGCCAGTGATGAGGATATGAATCAGTGGTATTTGAGAATAAGAATGTCTTTTGGCAAAGGCGTAGCAATAGCAAATCATTCACATCATAAATGGGGAGAATGGTACGGCAAGAGCCACCCAGAATATTTTGCTTTACAGCCAGACGGCACAAGAAAAACAACTGAAGAGCACTATCCCCACCTATGTTACTCATGTCCCGGAGTCTTAAAGCAGGAGATGGAAAACATTCAATCTGCTATCAATGGGAAACTTACATATATAAGACAGCCTACGGCCAAATACATATTCGTTATGCCTAACGATAATTCCCCGATGTATCTATGCCAGTGTCCTGAATGCAAGAAGCAATATACTCCGGAAAGAGGTGGGAATGGCATTACGTCGGACTATGTGTGGAATTATGTATCAAAAGTTGCTGAGGAGTGTAAAAAATTGTATCCTGACAGAAAGGTTTTGTGCTGTGCCTATGAAGGTTATACATTGCCACCGGCTAAAAAACTTGCGGATAATGTTCAGGTTACTCTTTGTATCAGGAATGATCCTTATGTATATCAATTTAATTCCGAAAAGGCCTGGGAAAAATTCGAAAAAGACTTGAAATCTTGGAGGGAAAAGGCAAAACAATTTTCCATATGGCATTATCCTCTGGAGCTTCCTTATAGCTGCAAAGGTATCTACGCTGTAGCCCCACACATTATACAAAAAATTAACAAAAGAGGTTATGAGTACGGTGCAAGAGATGCTTTCTTTCAGATGATTGATAGAAATATGAGCAATAGGGCGAAAAGAGATGGAAAATGGAGCTGGGCTAATCCCGCATTCCAGCATTTAGAGGCGCTTTTCATCGTGAGAACCCTGTGGAATCCTGATATGGATATAGATAAATTTCTTCAGGACTATTACTATGGCTTTTATGGTCCTGCAGGGAAATCAATGGAAAATTTTTTTACTCTTATGATTACTAGCTGGGAGAATTGTCCTCACTATATTCAGAAAACGTACGATATCTATAAATATGTTTATACAGATAATGTTATGAGATCTTTGATTGGACATCTAAGTGATGCGAGTAAAGATGCAAAAAGTGGTATCTATTCAAAACGTGTTGAATGGATAAGAAATGGTTTTGAAGGGATAAAGACAACTTGGGAAAAACGGGCAGCCATGAAAGAAAAATATAAGTAATGGCGGCACCAGCAAAGCATTGGGATATCGAATAAAAAAGAATGTGAAGAATGGGGATAAGGTTAAAAAGAAAAAATAGCGATAGGAAGAAGGTTGTAGAGAGAAAGTTAAAAAATTAACTTTTTAAGCTAAATTTCAAAGAACGTTAGATTCGAATAGAGAATGTATCAATGAGAACTATAAAAATTGAGCTAGTAATTTTAATAGCAACAGGAATAATTTGTTGGCTAGGAACATCAACAATTCAAGCAGAAGAGACTAAGAAAGATACTGGAATTAAACTACTGGGTGCTTTTGAAAGTAGAGAAGAGATACAAGAAGAGTGGAGTGAGCAGCCAACTAAATGGTATATAATACCACGTCTCAAATGGGAGCTTTCTAATCTTCATGCTACTCAAGGAACAGACTCCTTAAAGGTTTCATTTCTAAAACAAAAGCATGATTTTAGTTCGTTTTATAGATACCTTACTGGAGAAAATAGAGATTGGAGTAAATATAAGTCATTAAATTTCGATATCTATAATGAAAAGAATAAAGGAGTTAAGTTGTATATTAATATTAAGGGAATATCCACAGAAAATCCTAAGGAGAAAAAACAATATTTGGGGTACTTAAAATTGAAAGCAAATGCGATGAATCACTTGGAAATTCCAACTTCTAAATTGACAAAAAGTGGAATTAACCTGTATGAAGTGTTCTATATTTGTTTTTCTTACACTTTTTCGACAAATAGTCCTGATCCTGATTGCACACTTTTTTTCGATAATATTAGACTTATTGCTAAAAATACAAAAGAAGCACCATCCGAGCTTGTTTTACTGCCCAATAAGAATAATGAAAATAATAAGATTATAATACGTGGGAAAGTAAATAGTATAAGCAATTTTCAAATTGTGACAAGAGAGAATCCATCAAAAGCTGTGTTTTTTGCCGCGCAAGAATTGCAGCGGTACATACAAAAAGTTACAAAAGTTAAACCAAATATTATCGAAGGTGCCTCTAATGGAGGAAAAAGCATTTTTATCGGACATAATCTCACCTTACCTAAGAAGAAAGAGTTTGATCCGCTAAACTATAAGGAAGAAAAATTTCTCATCACAGAATGGAATGGTAATATTGTTATTATGGGAGGAGAGTCAGATATTGAGCCAATTAGTTCGCAGATTGGCAATTTTGGAGTTCTTTACGGCACATATGAGTTTATTGAGCGTTTTTTAGGGGTTCGGTGGTATGCTCCTGGTGAGCTAGGCGAATGTTATGAAACAAAAGGGGAAATTGAAATATCAGGATTGCCTATTGAACAAAGAGCTGCTTTTTTCTCCCGCACTTATTGGCCTTTTATATTTAATGAAGCCACTATTGAAGAAAGTTATCTGTGGTATAGGAGACTTAAGGGTATTGGAATAAAGAGTTTAAATCCTAATCATAGCATGGTGCACCTTGTTCAGTATAAGGATTCGCACCCTGAGATATTTGCTCTTTCTTCCAGTAAAGAACGTATTTTGGGGAACTGGGATGAGAAAACTAAAAAATGGAAGGGTGGTTATCCTCAATACTGTTTAAGTCATCCAAACACGCTCAAGCTTTACCTGAAATCAATAGATGATTGGTACAGTGGAACAAAAGAAGGCAGGTTGTGGATTCATGCCCATCCTACTGATGATTTTATATATGTAGTGCCTGATGATAATTTTCGCACAAATCCTTGTCACTGCAAAGCATGTCAGGCTAAAATGGATCCTTCAAGAGGAGATAAGGGAATTCAGAGTAACCTGGTGTGGGAATTTGTTGCTAAAGTGGCTAAGGAAGTTTCCAAAAAATATCCTGATAAAAAAGTCGTTGGACTAGCTTATGAAGGTTATTATTTACCGCCCAGAAATGTAATCTTGCCAGATAATGTGATTGTTCGGCTTTGTGTTAACCCATATATGATTTATTTTGGATTACCCGAGTATGAAAAAGAATTAGAAAGGATGATAGAAGAGTGGAGTAAACACGTATCAAGTATTTCTGTATGGCAGTATTACCTGCCCTATTCAGATGTTCCATATTTTTTGCCACATAAGATCGTAAACTATTATAAGAAACACAAAAATATAATAACTTCTTGTTTTACAGAATTAATGGATACACATTTACACCATCGTCCTATTAAAAAAGTCTTACGATACAAGAATGTAAGAGTAACAAGTGACCTGGCGCAAGTGCATCTTAATCTTTTTTTTACTATGAAAGCTTTATGGGGTGGATATACAGATGTAGATCAGGAACTTGACTGCTACTATAAGCTTTTCTTTGGACCAGCCAGTGTTCCCATGAAAAAGTTCCATGAATTACTGATAGACCGCTGGGAAAATGTGAGAGGCGTGGAAGCTCAAAAAGGAGCATATCCAACTTTCTCCGGACAAGATGTGTATGGGAAAATATATCCGCCAGAGGTTGTTGAGAAAGCTGTCAAATTATTTGATGAAGCAATGACTCTCGCCCCCTCTGGTTCAATCTATAGAAAGCGACTTGAATGGATAAGAGACGGTTACTTTGATGAATTCCAAAAAATAGCAACTGCGTTTCATAAAGAAAATAAAGAGAACTGGATTGTTACAGAATTGTCAGAGATAGAAGCACCTGTAATTGATGGAAAGTTAGATGACAAAATATGGAAAACAGTAGAAAAACACGAATTATTCAAAACAGATGGCCCAATTCCTCCAAGATTTCCTACGAGTTTCAAATTATCAACGGCTAATAATACCTTATTCATTGCCGTTAAAGGGACAGATCCTGATTGGGAAAATCAAAGATTAGTACATACCACTTACGACTCTCCAGTGTATACAGATGATTCCATTGAGATATTTATATGTCCTGATATAAACATACCTGAAACCTACTATCAAATTTGCATAAATTTAAAAGATGTTATTTTTGATCGCCGCGTAATAAATATGAATGGTGACCCTAAATGGCAAAGTGGCGTTAAGAGTAAGACAGTTATAGAAGAAGGTTTTTGGGTAATGGAGATTGCTTTACCTTTAAAGAGTTTGGATATAGAAAAAATAATTTCAGGCACTACATGGCGTTTTAATCTATGTAGAAACAAACGAAGCGGAGTTGGAGAGAACCATGAGTTATCTCAGTGGACACCTACTTGCAGGAATTTCAATAAACCAAAAGATTTTGGAAAAATTCTTTTCACTGAGCAATCTCCTTTTTTTGAGACATTTAGCGGTCCGGAAGAAAATTACTCTTTTGCTTTTTATCGAGCGATAAATACTCCTGATGGTATAAAACCGGACTACAGCGAAGGATATCGCAATTGGCACAAAGCAACAAACGATATTCTTCTATGGAAAGTAACCTTCCCTGCAAATAAAAAACAATGTAAGGCAGAATTTTTCTTTAATAAAGCTGTAAAGGATATAAATGTTTCAAATTCTCCCTGGTGTGAGCTTAGATTTTGTAACACTTATAAAGATGTAGGTATAACGGCTGTCTATTCTTATGAAGGTATAGATGGCAAAAAATATACTGATTCTTTTAGAATAAGCTCTCAAGAGGGTTCTCCCAAGTGGAGAGTTAAAGTGTTTAATTTTGCAAAAGACGGAGTTAGGGCAAAAAAAGCTAAAAGAATAGATAAAAAAGATTACGCATCTCCTCTAAAGTTAACTTATTTTGCAATTTATCTAAGTTGTTCCTGCTCTAAAAAAGAAGAGGTTATTCGGCACATAGAATTGGATTATATTCGTATAACAAATCATCCTATTAAGCTTGTTAGAGAATAGATGGAAAAATTAATAAATTAGGAGATGATAATGAGACTATATAAAAAAGCTGCTGGATTTACCCTTTTAGAGTTGCTTGTTGTAATTGCGGTGATTTCTCTCCTTGCAAGTATGCTGTTGCCAGCTTTAAGTAAAGCAAGAGAGATGGCAAGAAACATCAAATGCGTCAGCAATCTAAAGCAACTGGGATTAGTTGCGACTCTTTATACACAGGATTATGATGGATGGATTTTACCTAGTAATGTTAGCCCAACAGCTTCCGTTGATTTGATTAATCAATGGATGTATATATTGCGTGATAACTATGGAATATCTTATCCAGCTCTTTCGGAAAGAAGAGGATGTATTTTTGAATGTCTTTCTGAGAAAAGAGGTTGGGGACAATATGCCGATGGGCACTTCCTTTATACTATGTATGCATCTAATGCTCGTCTTATGGGAAATTTAGAGACTGGTTATCCTCTTCATAAAACATCCCGAATTTCTGATGCTACAGTAGCTATAATGCTAGTAGATAATGATCGAATAACTGATTATGAGATAGACTATATTACTGCTACGGGCTATGTTTCCTGTAGGCATAATGAACATGCAAATGTTTTATATGCAGATGGTCATGTAGAAGGAAAAACTAGAGCTGAGTTAAGACCTGGAGACAGTTTAACAGCAGCTCTAACAGCTGGATACGACTAATAATCTAAAGTTCCCAAGTTCCTTTAACAGCCATTTTCAAAATTAAGGAAACAGATAGGCGAGGGTTAGATTAGAATGAATAAAAAAGGGATTTTGCTACGCATTGGTCTAAAAAAGAAGCTGATTTTCATAGAAAAAGGCTTAAAATTAGTGATTTTCTATGCAGTTCAGATGGGAAAGTGTAGTTTTTGTATCAGTTAGTTTTTTTGAGAAGATAGTAAATGATAGGAAAATGAGTTATAAAAGCGAAATGGCAGCATTAAATCTTGAATTTACAGATATTGTGCCGAGGACAGAATACTCTGCTGACCTCCTTCACTGGTCCCTGATAAAAAAGGCTACAGGAATAGATAGGGTAAGTGTTAAGGAATATGAATACGACCTGGAAGCAAATCTCAAGGATTTAGTGGCAAGACTAAAAGCGAAGAAATACAAGCCGCAACCAGTTAGACGAGTATACATACCCAAGAGTGAAGGAAAGAAGCGAGGGCTGGGAATTCCCACAGTAGAGGACAAAATAGTGCAAATGGGAATTAAGAAAATACTTGAGGCAATCTTTGAGGTAGACTTCATAGATGTATCATATGGATTTCGTCCTAACAGAAGTTGTCACAAAGCGTTGAATGTGTTGGATAAAACCATAATGACCAGACCCGTCAATTATGTGGTAGATATGGATATTAGAAAATTCTTTGATAGCATAAACCACCAATGGCTGATGAGATGTCTAAGACAAAGGATAAAAGACACAAGTCTGCTCAGGTTGGTTGCCCGCTTCTTAAAGGCAGGGATAATGGAAGAAGGTAAATTTATCAAAACAGACAGAGGCACACCGCAAGGCGGGATATTAAGCCCCGTCTTGAGTAATATTTACCTGCATTACATTTTAGACCTGTGGTTTGAGAAGGTAATTAAGAAAGAGCTAAAAGGATATGCTAAGCTCATCCGATACGCAGATGATTTTATTGTTTGCTTTCAGAGTGAAAGCGAAGCAAAAGCGTTCGGGGAAAAGTTAAAGAAAAGACTTGATAAGTTCGGGCTAGAGATAGCCGAGAACAAATCGAGGATAATTGAGTTTGGCAGATATGCTTGGCAAAGGGCGCAAAGAGAAGGCAGGAAAGTGGCAACGTTTGACTTCTTGGGTTTTACACATTACTGCGATAAAAGCAGAAAAGGGAATTTTAAGTCAGGGCAAAAGACCTCAAGATTGAAATTCAGGCAAAAGATGAAAGGTATGAATGAATGGTTAAAGAAAGTCCGAAACTTCGTAAAGTTAAGAGAGTGGTGGAAAGTGTTGAGAGCAAAATTGCTTGGACACTACCGCTATTATGGAATAAGTGGCAATATGAGGGAGTTAAGGAAATTCTACATTCAGACATCGAAACTTGCTTATAAGTGGATAAATAGACGCAGTCAAAAGAAAAGCTATGCTTATAGGCAGTATTGTCGTTTTAAGGAATACAATCCGTTGCCTGAACCGAAGATATATCACTTAACATATGTCCTATACTCGCATAGAGGAAGTATTACTGAAGAGCCGTGTGTGGGAAATCCACAAGCACGGTTCTGCGAGGGGCATTAAATAACCATAGGAGGTTACAAAAGATGTCTACTCGACAAAGAACAAATAATATTTTGACAATAGGTGCGTTGTTCCTAATCTTATTTGTATTTGCAAATACAACTTTTGCAGAGGATCAGCTTTACGTAAATATTTCCAAGCAGGATGAAAGAATTACACTTGCAAGTGGCGATGCCGTCTTTACTGTGAAAGCAGCTAAGCAAACACTTATTACTGTAAGTGGGTGCCGTACTGCACTCTTAACAATTCAGAACAAAACAGATAACTTCTCTATGAGGCCAGAGCGCTTAAAGGAAGCAAAGATGGTTGCTGATGATAGTGAACATAAGATAGTGAAAGCAGTATTTTCTCTGATTGATAGCACTAAAGATATTGGCAAAGAATGCAAGGATTGTGAACTTGAATTGTTATTGGAAATAAAAAAAGATATTCCCTGCTTATTCCTGACCAGCCGTATAAGAAATATAGGAACATCTTCCTTTGCATGTTATTCTTCCTGGGGTTGGTTTTATGGGAAAGATTACACTACTCCTGATTTGAATGTAAATTCATGGAAAGGCAAATATGGAACTTTACCAGCAGTTGAATGGCTGTATCTGAGCTCCCTGCCTAAAGTAGGTCAAATGACAGGTTATGGGATTATTACTTCTGAAACTCTTCAGCAAACTCCTTTCACCAGTCTTCTGATTATGCCAACTCCCAGCACTCAGACAATTGGGCCGGAAGATGAGATAAAGATGCAGATGATTCTTCTTCCAGCAAAGAGTGCTAAAGAGGTAGAATCTATATATCAAAAGGTGCAGCCATATCTTAAAAAAAAAGAAATAGATGTCAAGATGAATAAAAAAGAAGATTATGTATTAGCAACAGGAAAACCAGGTCCTGACTCAGTTTATTATAAACCACGGAAGCAATTTATCGGTTATCCTGCTTTATCGCTTTCGGATGAGGAAAGACCTTTGCCGAAAACAGGCGCCGATGGAAAATATAACCTCAGAATGACGAGGATTTCATATGGAAATGTTACTAAGGAAGAAGCGGAGAAAATAGCCAGGCAGGCTAAAGAAAGGGGGTTTAATATTATTTTAGCGGAGCGTAACCGCTATCTTTTTAAAGAGCCTGAGGATAAATTGGGTACGTCTGGTAACCACTTCTTAACCCTGGATGAAATAATAAGAAATGCAAAAATAATGGTGGATGCCTGCCATAAATACGGAATTAAATTTTTTCTCCACACCACCTGCACTATGGTGACCAAGGAATATATAGACAAGCATCCTGATTACGCTTCGATTGATATTAAAACGGGCAAGCCAATACACAATGAATACGGCACTTATTGTACCTGTATTGCGAATAAAGATTTTCAGAAGGATTTTTTGAAAAGATTAGAAAGATTAATTAAAGAGACCGGAGCAGATGGATTGATGCAGGATGAGATAGCTTTCTGGTCGTATAGTGCAGTTTGTCCTTCTTGCCGAAGAAGATTTAAAGAAGAAACAGAGTATAGTTTACCTGAAAAATATAATGCTTTTTTTAGTGATTCGAAAAATCCTGCTACTATTCGGTGGCAAAAATGGCGGGGAGAAAAAGTACTGGAAGTTAATTTAGCTGTCAAAAGTATATTGGGAAAATATGGAGCTACTCGCATAACGTACCGTTCTCATAATACGCTACCCAATACCTATTTTAGAAGTGGTAGTAGATTTAGTGAATCTTTGAAATGGGCTGATATTATCGGCTATGAATGTGAACCTCCTGGCTTTCGTAATGGATATCTTTATCTCTGGCCATATATCATCTGTGAGATGAAGAATCTAAGAGGAATCTCTGACCATACAGATAGTGCTCCCTGGACATTATTTTATCCAACGACATATGGAGATTATACATGGGGCTGGTTAATTGCTATGAGCCAAGGCTGTCGTCTTTGGTGGATATCTGAAGATGACAATGCAACTAAATGCTGGCAGCCTTTGATTAACTGGGAACAGAAGTATGAAGATATCTTGATGAAAACCAGGCCATATGCCAACATTGGTATCCTCTTTTCCCTGGATACAAGCCTCTATAACCCCAAAAGAAATACACACGAATGGATATATGGTTTTACTGGTTTATGCACTGCCTTAACTGACAGTCATATACCATATAGAATTATCATTGACGAGGATATGGATATTAAAAGATTAAAAGAACTGGATTTAAAAACAGTTATGCTTTTGAATACTGGTAACCTTTCAGATAAAGCAGTAAAAGCAATTCGTGAATTTGTTAATGCAGGGGGAACACTTATTGCTTCAGGAGATGCCTCTCTTTACGATAATCAAGGCAATCAAAGAAAGGATTTTGGCTTAGCAGAGCTCTTCGGAGTTTCATATCTCTCTGAGACGAATAGCAGAGAAAATATCCTTTCTATACCCAAAGAAAATGAACTCACAGGTAAGTTTATCGGAACTTTTGAACATAATGAACCCTTTGATCTGGTAAAGGTAAAAAATGGCAAAGTAATTGGGGAGATGGTAAAGGAGAATGGCAGGAAATATCCTGGAATAATACTAAACAATTATGGTAAAGGAAAAGTTGTCTATTTTGCCGGACATCCTGAATTAAAATACTTCTATACCTCCTACTACCGCAACCTGATAGAACCAGGAACTTACTGGGAAGACAACCGTGATGAAAAATTCGGAAAGATATTAAAGCAGTGCGCCATCTATAACAATAAAGATATTCCTTTCATCGCAGAAAATCTACCTTCCGGAGTAGTGGTGGAAGCATATAGACAGAAATATGGAGATTTAGAAGGAATTCAGGTTCATCTGGCAAACTTCTTAGGTGGTAGACTCAAGCAAGGAATAGTGCCGACAACAACGGATGTCAACTTTCCAGATGTAGGGAAACATCTACCTTCCACTGATAAGCCAATTTCTATTTCTGTAAGAGCAGAAAATATGAAGAAAGTATATCTGATTTCTCCTGATTTTGATGAAACGGTAGAGATGCCATTTATTAAACAAGGTGAATATATCAAGGTAGAGTTACCTATTTTATATAGATACGCTATCCTTTACTTCAGTCAAGGTAAAGATGAGAGGATATTAAAAATAACCAAAGGCAAAATAGTCAATAAGATACCTGAAGCAAAAAAATTACAGATTATAGAAAAAGTTCCTTTAGTTGGTAAGTATGACCCGAATAATATTGTAATATTTGCTGATTCAGAGAAAATCATTGGTGGAAAGTATACTGGTCCAAGTAAAGGCGAACTGTCACGGATAATATATGGAACAGAAAGTGAAATTCCTGAAATAAAAACGACTTTTATTTTAAAGAAAAAGGTAAAAAAGGTTACACTGGAGATAGGAGCGAGAGATGATAATATATCAACAAAAGCTCCACTGGAGATACTTATCAATGATAAAATTGTCTTTCAGGGAAGAAGTACCTATCCAGATAATGAATGGGGTGTAAGACAATTTGAGGTTAACTCAGAATATATTAAAGTTGGAGAGAATTCGATAATTATTAAAAACACAGGAGAGGGTAAGAAGATGTGGCCGCCCTGGCAAGGCATTAACTTCATAAAGGTCATTCCTGAATATGAATAAAAGGAGGCAAAATTATGCTAACTAAAATAAGAAAGATGTTTGGAAGTGTTGGATTTACGTTAATTGAGCTTTTGGTTGTAATAGCAATCATTGCCCTGCTTGCATCGGTGCTTTTGCCTGCACTGTCAAAAGCAAGGGAGATGGCGAGAAGAATCAAGTGTGTAAGTAATCTAAAACAGCTAGGATTATCTTTTGCTATGTATGCCCAGGATTATGATGGGTACTCTGTTCCTGGAAACACAGCTTCCGGTGGTTTAGGACTGTGGTCTTATACACTTTGTCATGAAGGTTATGCTACAGGCCCTTTATTTCACTGTCCAAACTTGCGTGGAAAAGCAAAATGGTGGGAATCTACATGGAAAGATTATACAGATAATCCTAGCGCAACAGACTGGATATATCCCGATTATGGATATAATTATTATCATATTGGGAGTAGTAAGTTAGAAGCTTATGGTAATACACACTGTCCCCCAGCAAAACTATTCAAAATCAGATGCCCTTCAGAAACAGTATTGTTAGCTGATACCCGCTATCAGTATTTCACGGTAAACAGAAATTTCGGATATTACCTCCTTCGTTACAATGCTACAGGTACTGAGGTAAATGAAGCATTTTTAGATCCCAGACATAATGCCTGTGTTAATATTCTATGGGTAGATGGACATGCAAGCTCAGAACCAGTTCCTACAGGTACCAGTGCGGCTGGGTCTAATCCATACAGCACCAAGTTTGCCAATGGTGCTACTGTAGGTGATGCGTCCAGCTTATGGGATAGAGAATAAGACATAGCATGCAAGTAAGATTATACAAGTTTAGTTACAGAAAGTAATGGGAAAATTTAGATGAAAAACTTATTTTACAAAGTCTCAGTCAGTCCTGAACAAGTTTTTGTTAGTAACCGCGTTACAGTCAAGATTAGTATTGAATTGTGTGACGACGTCAAGATAAAGCCAGGAGGAGCAGTAAAACTAAGGGTGCATGGCAGGCATCTATGGCCGATATTTCAATCAAACAATCCTAAGCAGGACTATGTAGAAGATACCCATAATACGCAGGTTAATACAGAAGGGAAAGTACTGAGAATTAAAAAACACTGTTGCTATACTGTTGCTTATTTATACAAGGAAAACAGAAAAAGCCCAATAAGATTAAACATTGATTGTTTTAATGACTCCATGACAGGCGAAATTATAGCATTGCTTGGTAAAAACGAAATGGATCATAGAGACAAATTGCAGATAGTTATGGGAGACAAATCCGGTGGAGGAAAAGGATGCGTGCTTAACCACATTTCTCAGGAAATAAACTTTTATATAAGCGTTGATTTTGAAGCTAATGAGAATTTTATATACTATGGTGAGCCGCTTGTATTAAAGAAAATACCACAAAAGGCATCTTCTTTCGCTGCAGTTGTTAGTTCTACTTTTAATTCAGAGTTTGATAAGGTGAATCTTTTTGTTAAAGCTCTTGATAAACATAAAAATGTAGCTGAGAACTTCAATAAAGAGATTGAAATAAGAGAGTTAGGAACAAAGGAATATTCTGGTAAGCTTGAGCTTAAAAATGGATTGGGAAATATTGAAATTCCTGTTTCGAAATGCTGTTCAAAAGATATATTGAGTTTCCGTGTAAAAGATAAAACCGGCACACTAAAGGCAAAATCCAACATTTCTGTTAAGCAAAATGATAATCTGAAGCTTTTTTGGGGAGATATACATGGCCATACATCGTTTTCTGCAAGTCAGGAAACACCTGATTTCTATTTCAGGTACGCACGAGATATTGCAAAACTTGACTTCGTCTCATGCCCGGAGAACGATTCCTTAATAATTGACAGGAAATTACATTCACTTCCACAGGGTCCTTTCTGGAACACCAGAGAATCTGCATGGGCAATAGTAAAATATATGCATTCAATATATAACAAACCTGGTAAATTTGTAACAATTCTGGGCTATGAATGGTGTGATGTTCAAAGAAGCAGCCCACGTACTAGTTTGCCCTATGGACATAAGAACGTTTATTATCTGGATGATGATGGGCCAATCTTTTCTCATACTGACGGGATAAGTGATAACCCTGTTAAATTATGGGCATTACTCAATGCTAAAGGAGCAATAACTATCCCACATCATCCTGCATATCCCCTTGAGAGGCGAATGACTGGAACAGACTGGCGCTTTCATGATGGAAGATTTCAACGGCTTGTTGAGATATATTCAAAGCACGGGATGTCAGAATACTACGGAAATCCAAAACCTCTAATTAGATGCCAGAAAGGCAATTTTGTACAGGATGCGCTTGCCAGAGGATATAGACTTGGTTTCACTGCAGGGTCAGATACACACATAGGCCGACCTGGAAGCGATATGGAGGAAAACGCAATATATTTTCAAGAAACCAAAGGTAAATCAGGACTGACTGCAGTTTATGCAGAGGAACTTACCAGAACTTCAATATTTAAAGCCCTGTATGAAAGAAGATGTTATGCTACAACAGGAGAGAGAATATTTCTCAAATTTTCCTTAAATGATTTTCCAATGGGTTCTGAGATCTTATTAGAAAGAGAAAGCAAACCTGATATAAAAATTGAAGTCCATGGGACAGAAAAAATAAAAGAAGTAAGCATTATAAATAATGGGAAAACATTCTTTAAAGACTCTCCTGGAAAGCAAAGTGTAAGTTATGATTTAAAAGGTAAAAAACCTAAAGACAATGATTATTATTATGTAAGAGTTGTACAGGAAGATGAAGAAACTGCGTGGTCAAGCCCGATATGGATAAACTTTTAGTAAAAACTATAACCGGAGGATAATACAATGCTTAAACCTGAATCTACACCCGGCAAGACAGATTGGTTTGTTCACGACCGATTTGGTCTATTCATTCACTGGGGCATTTATGCGGTTGCCGCCCGTCATGAATGGGTTAAAAACTATGAAAAAATAACGGATGAAGCGTATCAGAAATACTTTAACCATTTTGATCCTGACCTGTATGATCCAGAGGCATGGGCAAAAGCAGCGAAAGATGCTGGAATGAAGTATGCTGTCCTGACGACAAAGCACCACGACGGCTTTTGTCTATGGGATTCTAAACTGACTGATTACAAAGCAACGAATACACCTGCAGGACGCGATCTTCTTAAGCCCTTTGTTGAAGCTTTTCGGAAGCAAGGAGTTAAGATAGGATTATATTATTCGCTGATTGACTGGCATCATCCTGAATTTCCTGTGGACGGTCGTCACCCGCAACGCGATGATGAAGAATTTAAAAAACAGGCAAAAAATCGTGATATCAAAAAATATGCTGAGTACTTACATGCTCAGGTTCGGGAATTGCTTACAGGATTTGGGAAAATTGACTATTTATTTTTTGATTTTTCTTACTCTGGTCATGAATATCTTGGAATGAAGGGAAAGGGCAAAAAAGACTGGCAGTCTGAAAAGCTTATTAAGGTGATAAGGGAATTAATGCCGGATATAATAATCAATGACCGCACAGAGATCCCGCAGGATTTCTGCACTCCTGAGCAGTTTCAATCTCGCGATTGGGTTCATGTAGATGGGAAACCTGTTGTATGGGAGACATGCCAGACGTTGAACGGGAGCTGGGGTTATCACAGAGATAGCTCTGGAGTCTTTGGATCGTCAAAAACTCCCTTTGCATGGAAGTCATCAGAGATGCTGCTCAAGATGCTGATTGATACAGTCTCTAAAGGCGGGAATATGATATTAAATGTGGGACCTACAGCAAGAGGGCAGTTTGAACCAAAAGCTTTGGAAAGACTGCATGATATAGGTGAGTGGATGAAACTTCATTCCCGCTCTATCTATGGCGCAACTCAGAGTGAATTCAAGCCGCCTCAGGACTGCAGATTTACCCAGAACGGCAACCGTCTTTATCTGCATGTCTTTTCATGGCCTTTTAAAACCATCCATCTTGATAACATGGCAGATAAGGTTGAATACGCACAGCTCCTGAATGACGGCTCAGAGATAAAGATACAAAGACATGGACTAAAAGAAGAACATGTTTCCCTATCTGAAAAATTAGGTCCTGAAACATTTACACTTGCTCTACCGATTGAAAAGCCGGATATAGCTGTGCCGGTTATTGAGTTGTTTTTAAAATAGGAAAGGATTATAAAATGGCAAATGTAAAAGCAAAAAAGTTGCCTTTCCTAAACAGAGCTGATCCAAAAACTCCAACCATTGGTGTTTTTGCTACAAGTGACCCGCGGATTGATGAGCTGAGCCGCAGGCGCTGTCAGAATATTGTTGAGATGGTTGCAAATACTATCTCAGGCAAGGTTTACCTGCCTGATAAGACGCCTGTTGAGGTGGTTTATTCAGCAGTTCTGATAGATGGAGAGAGAGAGGCAGATGTTGTTGCCCAACAGTTTCGAAAAGCCGGTGTGGATATTCTTGTGTGTGTTCCAGATACATGGGCATTTCCTCAGCTGACACTTATATCATTACTGCAGCAATTTCCTGCAGATATCCCGATAAATATCACCTGCGGCAACAGTGCTCCCAAGCCGGGTGTTGTTTTTGCCCAGGCTGTTAATGGAGCTATTTCTCAGTATGGGCGTATGGTGCATATGAATGTTGGAACCTGGCCGGATACAGGTAGCAGTCCAAAAATGACAGCAAAGACTGCTGAGAATCTTATTGACTGGTGTTACGGCGCTGTTACAACTGTTGGGTTAAGAGGAAGACGCGTTGTTATATTCGGGCATGACTCAATGGGAATGGAAACAGCCTTAGCGCATATTCTCCCCACGAGAAATACATTTGGCATAGAAGTTACACGTCTGGATATGAAACTGCTTGCTGATATGCTTAATAAGAAAGCATATAATAAAAAAGAACTGATTGGATTGAGAAAGTGGCTGAACCGCTATGTTGGAAACCGGATTGAATTACAGAATAATGAGGATGATGAAAGATTCAATCAGTCTCTTGCAATGTATCTTATAAACAGAGATTTATTAAATGATTTGAATGCCGTAGGTGGCGGATTTATGAGTCAGCTGGAATGGGGCTCTGATCCACGTGGTATTCCTTTGCCTGTTGCAGATGTAATGGAATCTTTGTTTAATTCAACCTTTGATCATAACGGGCGAAAAGCACCTGTTCCCTATGCTACAGAAGCTGACGTACAGGGACTGCTCACTATGCTTTTTATGACTTATCTAAGCGGGGGTAATCCTCCTTTATTCATGGATTTCCGCAAAGTCTGGGAAATCGGGGAACTCAAGGTACTTGCTAAAAGGCTTAATATCCATCTACAGGGTAAGGAACTATGGGAGAAAAAAGGAATAGTAGACGGCGACAATTCAGGGAGCGCATCCTTTGATTGGGCAGCAAGACCCGGTGCAAGCATTAATGAGATTATGTCAAAATGCAGATTTCCGTTAGCTGACCTGTATTATTTCCCGGGCGGCGGTAATTCGGTGAATTATGTTTCGCCGGGCGGAATAGAGGGTATTGCAGCCAGATTATGTTATAATACAATAAGCGGCTTATTCTCAATGGTCTGGGATGAGGTTTCTACTGCTGAGCTTCCAGCCAAACTTTGCGATGCTGTTTGTCAGGCATCTACCCCAACATGGCCACATACATTTGTTGTGCCAAAGTATGCAAGCATGCTTGAATACAAGCAGTTTGCGCCAGCAAATCATTTTCATATGACATGGAACCTCAAACCTTCCCGGCTTGAATACTGGATGGATTTGACCAATGTTCTTTCTATTACTCCATGGCAGGGGAGACCAAAGTTCATAGAGAATATTGACAGACCTGTTCCTCTGATTTATCTTCAAAACGGCGGCGAAGAGAACACAAAGCTTCTCAGAAATAAAAGATAAACTATCTATTTTTTTTAAGCAATGCTCTTACCTTCAGAGGAAGGCTCCAGATATCAATAAATCCCTTTGCAGATTTATGATCAAACGTATCTTTGGATGTATATGTAGCCAGATCTTCGCTGTACAGAGAGAACTTTGATTTTCTTCCGACAACGGTACAGGTGCCTTTATAAAGTTTTACCTTTACTGTACCTGTCACATTTTCCTGTGTTTTATTAACAAATTCATCCAGAGCTTCTTTTAATGAAGAATGCCATAGCCCATAATATATTATTTCTGCATATTTCTGAGAGATTATTTCCTTAAAATGCATGGTTTCTCTGTCAAGAACTAGTTCTTCAAGAGCGTTATGAGCATTATGGAGAATAACTGCTGCAGGAGCCTCATATATTTCTCTGGATTTAATTCCTACGAGCCGGTTTTCAACCATATCTATTCTACCAACACCGTTTTGAGCGCCCAATTGATTTAATTTTTCTATTAAATTTATACTGTTAATAGTATTCCCATTTAGTTTTCTTGGTATGCCCTCCTCAAAATATATCTCTATATATGCTGGCTTGTTTGGTGCTTTTAGTGGAGATTGTGTGATCTGGTACGCTTCCTCAGGAGGTTCCATCCATGGATCTTCAAGAGCCCCACATTCAATTGCTATGCCCCACAGGTTTCTGTCAATGCTGTAAGGGCTTTTCTTTGTAATATCAACAGAAATTCTATGTTTTATTGCATAATCTATCTCTTCCTCTCTTGATTTAAGTTCCCATTCCCGCAGCGGCGCAATTACTTTTATGTCCGGATTTAATGCTGCAAAGGTTGCCTCAAATCTCACCTGATCATTGCCTTTGCCAGTACATCCATGTGCTACTGCATCAGCCTTTTCTTTCTTTGCAATTTCTAAAAGTCTTTTTGCAATAAGAGGACGGCCTAATGCAGTCGCTAGAGGATATTTGTTCTCATATAGTGCGCACGCTCTCAGAGAAGGAAATACATAATCCCTAACAAACTCTTCTCGTAAATCTTCAATATATATCTTGGAAGCGCCTGTTTTTATTGCCTTTTCTTTAAGCGGTTCTAGACATTCACCTTGCCCAAGGTCTCCGGTATATGCAATAATCTCTGCGTTGTATTTATTCTTTAGCCAGTGAATTATAATAGAAGTATCAAGCCCTCCTGAATATGCAACTACAATTTTTTTTGCCACTTTTTGTCCCCTCCTGCTTTTTATAGATTAATCGATTACACTTGCAGACTTTAATCGCTCAAGCAGAGAACCCGTTTTGCCGTATTCTCCTAAACTCAAGTCAGATACTACTACTCTTCCAATATACTTTTTTGCCACAGATGGCCATCTTCCCTCAGTATATTCCCATGTATCATGGATAACATAATAATTTCCGTTATCCTCTCCAAGATAGAGCATTATATGCCCAGGCATATAAAGAATGGATATGCCGGGTGGAAGATTTTTAAATCTATCAAATCCTGCAATTTCCCTGCCCATTTTTGCTTGCCAGCTAGAGTTGCGCGGCATTCTTATTCCAAAACACGCAAATATATCCATTATGAATCTGGAGCAATCTCTTTCCCCTTTCATCCCTCCCCAACCATAAGGTGCATGTAATAATTTAAAGGCCTGATTGATTGCATTCCTTTTTGTATACGGAACATATCCTGTGTGTACATCCTCATAAGCTGGTATATATGCCTTTCTAAAAGATAATTTATTTCTTTTATTTGCGGCAGGAAACGTAATAGTAAAATACTCTTTTTTGCTGCTGCTCATTAAAGGAAAGTGAGTTCCCATCTGCGCACTATCTAGAAAATTTTTACACTCAGAATCAGAGAATATATCGATTTTATTCCCAGTTACAACAACAAATTCTTGAGCTTTCCTGTACTCAATAATATCATTCTTATTATCTGAGATTGCAATATCTTCAGCATGAATCCAACCTGAAGTAATCTCTGTTTTAACGTATGCCCATTTCTTATCTCTTGTCTCCCATAACAAAGCCAGAGGCTGCCCCACATCAATAGCGCTGTCCTTGAATCTATCAAAATCATGGTTGTTTTTTCTGGACATAATAATCTCATCTGTGGGCAATACGCGTAGATTTGTCCTGCGAAGTGTGAGTCCAAACTTAATATCTACTTTATCAGGGATTTTATTTGGGTCTATGTTGCGGTATATAGCTTCAAAAAATAGATTATCAACCCGCACATTATCAGTTGTGTACCATTTCTCTCTTTGAATACGTTTACTTGAATTAAGTATATTTCCGGATAGTTGCTTGCCTGACATTATATTATCTATCTGGATTACTTTTTCTAATATTCTTTCTCTCTTGCGGTTAGTTTCATTGAATTTTTCAATTTCCTCTGTGGACATTATCACCTTATCTGGATTATCTATCTTGGATATCCAATATCCAGGAGTATGCATCTTTACTTTAACATGAGGCAAAGGATAAGGAGCTATGCAAAGCTTGGAAGCACAGCCGGAGATAAGTATAAATGTCAAAATCCAAATACCAAATAAAATCCGAAATCCGAAATCCGAAATCCGAAACAAATTAGGAATTCTAATTTTTAAAATTCTAAACATTGTTTTAAACATTTGTATTTTAGTTAAGAGAAAAACTAATAACCACCGGATATATAATTTTTCATATGTTTGTTTTCTGTGATAGCATCATTTAAAAGTATCTTGACAATATCTCCAATAGACACAATGCCTAACAGTTTTTCGTTATCCATTATAGGAATATGCCGGATCTTGTTATTGGTCATAATTTCCATAATTGCTTCAATTTTATCTTCTATTGCAGCAGTAATAAGTTTGGCTTTTGGCGTCATAATATCCTTTACAAGCTTATCGCACATTTGTCCTTTTGTATTAAACGCTGCATGTAATATATCTCTTTCAGAAATAATTCCATGGATATTGCTATTCTTGTCAATGACCATTAGCGCCCCTATTCGCTTCTCATTTAATAACTTTATACAATCACACAAAGGTTTATCCGGCTGGATCTGAAAGACAACGTCTCCTTTTTGCTGCAGTATAGATTTAATACTCATTTAAAACTCCTTTCTGAATAGTTTCATTTATTATAGAGCAAAAATTAAAAAAATAAAAGTCTAGTGTTGCCTTATACTTCCCGCTGTTTAAAAATTAACACGAATATGCTATATTAACTAGCTATGGATAAAAAAGACAAGGTGTTTTACATAACAACACCTCTTTATTATGTTAACAGCCACCCGCATCTTGGACATTCATACAGCACAATAGTTGCTGATATTATCAACAGGTACAAAAAACTATTTGGCTTTAAAACTTATTTCCTTACAGGTACTGATGAACATGGGCAAAAAATAGTTGAAGCAGCTAATAGAGATGGTAAATCTCCAAAGGAATTTGTAGATGAAATATCAGAAGAATTTAAGAAAACGTGGCGGAAGCTAGGGATAGAATATTCTCAATTCATAAGAACAACAGATGGTTCCCATAAGAGAATTGTTCAGAGTATTCTCCAAAAAGTTTATAATAAGGGTGAAATTTATTTTGCGGAATATGAAGGATTATATTGTGTCGGCTGTGAAAGATTTCTGGATAAGAGAGAACTGGTTGATAGTAATTGTCCTGAGCATAAGGCAAAACCAACATTAATCAAAGAAGGCAATTATTTCTTTAAGATGTCAAAGTATCAGGATTGGCTCATAGATTATATAAATAAAAATGAGGAGTTTATTTCCCCTGAACAGTATAAAACAGAGATATTGTCTTTTTTGAAGGAGCCGTTGAATGACCTGTGTATATCGCGTCCTAAGGACAGATTAGACTGGGGAATTGAGCTGCCATTTGACAAAAAGTATGTAACATATGTCTGGTTTGACGCTTTAATTAATTATATCTCTGCGCTGGGCTATCCCGACGGAAACTTGTTTAAGGAATACTGGAAATACTCACATCATATTATTGGAAAGGATATTTTAAAGGCGCATGCTGTGTACTGGCCTACGATGCTTAGTGCTATTGGATTAGAGCCAATGCAGAAATTAATAGTTCACGGATACTGGAACAATAAAAGCATGAAAATGAGCAAGTCAATTGGAAATGTGGTTGACCCCTTAGAATTAGTCAATGTTTTTGGTGTTGATGGTCTTAGATTTCTACTGATGTCTGAGATGGTTTTTGGCAAGGATGCAGATTTCAGACTTGATTCATTTATAACAAGTTATAACGCGCATCTGGCAAACAATTTTGGTAATTTAGTCAGCAGGGTCATTAATTTCACAGTAAAGAATTTTGACGGCAGAGTGCCCGAATGTATGGAGCTGACAGATCTTGAAAATGTCCTTCAAGAAAAGGTAGGAAAGAAGATAGATTCAATAAAAAAGGCTCTGGATAATTTTCTAATTCATGAAATTACAAAGAATTTTTTGGAAATTTCAGCTCTTACAAATCAATATTTTGATAAAACTGAGCCGTGGAAGCTGGTAAAGAATGAGGGACAAAGAGATCGGCTGGGAAGTATCCTGTACACATGCTGTGATATTATCAGAATTATGAATATTTTAATTTCTCCTGTAATGCCCAATATCTCTTTAAGACTTGCCAACTATCTGGGATATGACTCTGTGAAAACTGATGAACTGGATTTGAACTTATTACAGCCAGGCCAATTAATGCGTAAGCCAGAGTCCTTATTCCCAAGGATAGAGCAATGAAAATAATGATTGTTGCAGGTGAGACATCGGGGGATTTGCATGGAAGCAATCTTGTAAGATATATGAAGGAAATAGATCCGGGACTTAAATTTATTGGTATGGGTGGACATAGAATGCGCACTGCAGGCGTTGAAAATATATTCAATATTGATGACCTTGATATAGTTGGTGTAGGCGAGGTATTTAGAGGAATATTTAAGATAAAAAGGCGTTTTAATAAATTATGTGAGATCATGGATGAAGATCATCCGAAACTAGTTATTCTTATTGATTATCCGGGCTTTAATTTGAGATTAGCTAAGCAGGCAAAAAAGAGAAATATTAAAGTTGCTTACTATATCAGCCCCCAACTATGGGCATGGGGAAAAGGCCGCATAAAAACAGTAAAAGCATACGTGGATAAAATGATAGTTATTCTTCCTTTTGAGGAAGATTTTTATAAAGGGTATAATGTGCCGGTAGAATTTGTTGGGCATCCTTTACTTGACATAGTAAAAACGTCCGGTACAAGGGAAGAAATCTTAACAAGTTTGGATATAACAGGAAAACATGTTGTTGGTTTATTGCCAGGAAGCAGAAAACAGGAGATAAGAAGAATATTGCCTGCATTAGTTCAAGCTGCAAAAATGATAAAGAACTCTATCTCTGATGTAGAATTTGTGCTGCTATGTGCAGAAAATATAGATGAGGAGGATCTTGAACAAGTTCTTCATACCCTGAAGATTAGTATTAAGATTATTAAAAACCGAACATATGACGGAATGAGCTGTTGTGACCTCTTAATCGGGGCATCAGGAACTGTAACACTTGAAGCAGCGCTTCTGAATGTGCCAATGATTGTTGTTTATAAAGCATCTCCTTTTACAAGTTTTTTATTTAAAACTTTTTTAAGGGTTCCCCATATAGGGCTTGTAAATATAATGGCTGGTGAGAGAATAATTCCTGAGTTATTACAGGAAGAAGCAAATCCTGAAAATATTAGTAGATGCACTCTTGATATACTAGATAGCAATGAAAAAATGAGAGATATAAGAAATAGACTAGCTAGAATAAAAGAAAAGCTGGGAAGCCCGGGCGCAAGCAAAAGAGCAGCAGAGAGTATATACCAAATGCTGGAGGAATAAATCTTTGATTCACAATAAAGGACATGTCATTGCGAAGGACGGTGTCATGAAGCAATCTTTTTTGTCATTCCATGACTTGATTGGGGAATCCAGCATTTTTATTGAGGTTTTGAGCAATTTGAGCTATGGTAATATGGCTTGTTCAGTAATTAATATTAGATGAAAAAGGAGAAAATACTATGTCAACTGAATTAACATGGCGTAAGGCAATTGACAAAATTCTTGGAGCTTCGACAACTCCACTTCATTACAATGAGATAACCGAAAAAATTATTTCGGAAGGGCTCCGTCAAAATTTAGGAGCCACTCCCTCCGCAACCGTAAATGCACAGATCAGTGCTTCAATCAAGCACGCTGGTGCAAAATCACCTTATATTCGGCTTGGGAAGGGAATATTTTCTTTGGCAAAAAAGAATGAAGTCGTGTTGATCACAACGAAGCCGAAACTGACACCAGAGATATTAGAATCGGAAGAATCTGAGGAACAGTATGAGATAGTAACTTCATTTGGAATGTTCTGGAGAAAAGACGCTGTTGAATGGAATATGGAATGCAACCCCAAAATTACTCGGAATGCAACAAATTGGAGCTACTCCAGTCGATTTCAATAAACAACTTGGAATCTATCTCTTATACGATGGAAGAGAAGTAATATATGTGGGACGGACGTCTGATCGCCCTTTGGGAAAAAGACTTTATGAGCATACTATGGATCGACTGACAGCTCGCTGGGATCGTTTTTCGTGGTTTGGTCTTCTGCCAGTTTCTGAGTCTGGCACACTGGGACAACTTCCAGCAATCTTTAATGCCGCCAAATTAATTCCAGCATTAGAAGCAATCCTGATTGAGGCTCTTGAACCACGCCAAAATCGAAAACGTGGTGATGACCTTGCTTCTGTAGAATATATTCAACGAATTGATCCAGAGATTGAAAAGAAGAAAATAAAAGCTACACTCGATGCCGCTTTAAACAAACTATGAAGTCAAATAACAGGATTGAGTGAACCGTCCGTTCAGCCGGTCGCTCATTCAGAGCATTATAATATACTGGGGCATGATATGAATAAAGTCCTTAATGACTTATTAAAAGCATTAGACGCTCTTTGGAATAATTTTAATAATTGCAGAGCATACTTTCCATGCATTCAAGAAAATGCAGTCGGCAGTATATCAGCCAGTACTGCTCCCTATTATATTGCGCAAGGCTTTAATATATCATTTGTTTTTAGTAAGAGACTATCTAAAGAAGGGATTTTGAAAATTAATCAGATTGGTCATTGGATTAACCAAAATTTTATTGTTAGGCTCTGCGCTTTACTTGAATCGTATCACATATTATCAAACAGTATTGATATTGATTTTACTTTGGATGGCGCTAATCATATTAATATTGTTAGACGATTAAGAAATTATTTTGCTCACTCATCTGGTAAATTCAATCCCGAAAATAAAGACCATGTTATTACAATCAAACTTATTAGAGATCATGTTGGAATATCAATTGATAATAGGTCTGAATGGCCATTGTCTATTGATACCGTTTTGAAGCCATTGTATGAAGGCTGCGTAAATTACTCAAAACAGAAAATGGAGAACAGAAAGCAGAAAGGCAGAAATAAGGACAATTAGTTTTAAAAAACAATGTTAAACCTTAACCATCTGGATTCCCCAACCAATTCATAGAATAACACAAGAAAGCAAAGGGCACGGCGCGCCGTGCCCCTACGGAAAAATCACAAAAACAATTAATATCATGGAATGGGCGAATACACGGATTCGCCCCTACGGAACAATTTGGTTTGCCGGTGTTCGGTTCGCAATGACGGAAAGGGATATTCAAACGGGCAGACGCAAGGGCTGCCCCTACAATAACCGCCAGCTAAAGCAGGCGGTTGCGGTGGAATTGTAGCTCAAAACCGTGAAAATCACCGATTTTTTATAAATTTTCACGGTTTTGTTGACAAAAGAGTGAAAAGATATATACTGTCACCATGGCAAAAACACTATATGTTTTTAATACAATCAATCGCTTAAGAGAGAGGTATTATATTGCGTCTGTCGGGAAACAATCGCTTCTGAAATTATTGAGTGAAGCGGAGGTTGCCGAGCAAGTGTATAACTCCAATGCCATTGAGAACAG